>JBBSBT010000037.1:0-12479 GCA_038250985.1 Bacteroidales bacterium | reverse complement strand
GTCCCGTTAGGGACTGAATATTGGTAGAACGAAAAGCAACCCCTTTGAGATAAGTCCCGTCAGGGACGTAATATTAACAAGATCTACAGCAAGTCTGATATGTTTAAATCGGACAACAGTGTTTTTTTATATTGGTTCGAAATCCGATTAAACCAAGGATGAAACCTGATGATGCCGGCCTTTAGCCAGGTTTCTAAAACCTAGGGTTTATCGCCTAATGTAAAGTAAAACGTCGCTCCTTCGTTCACTTTTCCTTCGGCCCAAACCCGGCCGCCATGCCTTTGAACGATGCGCTGCACAGTAGACAGTCCTATTCCTGTTCCTTCAAATTCCCTGACAGAATGCAGACGTTGAAATACTTTAAATAATTTGTTTGAATAGTCCATATTAAAGCCAGCCCCGTTGTCTTTTACATAAAATACAATCTCCTGGCCATCGGTCGAGCTGCCAATTTCAATAACCCTGTGAGTTTTTACTGAGGTGAACTTTATGGCATTACTGATCAGATTTACCCAGATCTGCTGCAGCAGCGAAGGATCGCCCATAGCTTCGGGTATTTGTAGCAACTGGAATTCAATTTTATCATGGTCAGTAGCCAGTTCAGTATAAACCGAATTTGCCATTTTGTACATATCTGTTTTTGAGATCGTTAATTCCTGGCGGCCCAGACGGGAGAAGGAAAGAAGATCATCAATAAGAATGCCCATTCTATTGGAGTTGGCAATAATAATATTGAGCATACGTTTGCCTTCATCATCCAGTATTGGAGCATAATCCTGCAGAAGTATATTGGCAAAACCATCCAACGCTCTGAGGGGTGTACGTAAATCGTGCGAAACGGAATAGCTGAACGACTCCAGTTCCTTATTTGCCGTTTCAAGCTGGGCAGTCCGTTCAATTACTCTTTGTTCCAGTTCTTCGTTGAGTTTTTTAATTTCAAATTCAGCCTTTTTTCTTTTGGTAATATCTAAAGCCGTAAAACCAACCCCGAGTTTTAAATCGCTGATATCCAGAGGTGTAGAACTCATTAAAACATCAATAATTTCGCCGTTTTTCTTTTTAAACATGGTCTCTAAACTGCCGGAACCTTTTTCACTAATCTGCTTGTATTTATACTCTCCAACATAATCATATTCTTTTTTATCCGGATAAAGAAAAAGTGAATCTTTACCAATAAGTTCTTCAGCGCTGTAGCCAAGCATATTGCATAAAACATCATTTACTTCAATGAGTACTCTATTAATAACTAAACCAATACCTGTTGGGGCAACACGTATTATTGCACTTAGCCTGTCTTCACGGTTTTTTAAAGCTTCTACTGCTCTTTTACGTTCGGTAATATCAACAATATGTGTTATAAAATAAAGTGATTTTCCATCAATATCCCGTAACAAGGACGATGATACGTCTGACCAAATTACTTTGCCATCCTTGTGTAAATATCTTTTTTCAAAACGAAGAATATCTGATTGTTTATTGATCGCTTTCTCAACTGAAGAATTACTTTGAGCAATATCATCGGGGTGTGTAATTTTCTGAAATGTAGTGTTAAGCAGTTCGTCATTTGAATAACCAAGCATTTGACATAACTTCGAATTCACTTTTAAAAATTTCCCATCGGTGGAGGTTAAACACATTCCAACAGCCGAATTTTCAAATGCGGTTCGAAATTGGATTTCGCTTTTTTCTAATTGCTCCAGCATCTGTTTCCGTTCTGTAATGTCGGTAAAAACAGTTGCGAACGTGCCTTTTTTTGGGGAAAAAATAGAAATACTAAAGTGTTTTTTTAAGGGTGGAAAATAAGATTCAAATTGAGTGGGTATCATGGTTTCGGCCACCTGTGAATAAATATCTAAATACGGAGCAGGGCTTGTTCCATAGAATTCACTTGCAATTTGGTTTTTCGCCATTTCCACTTTGATCCCTGTATGAATCTCATAAGCCGTATTTATATCAATAATCCGATAATCGATTGCTTTATGTGTTTTATCATATATCACTTCATGCAGGGCAACTCCTTCGTTCATTGAAGTAAAAAGCGATTCATATTTGCTTTTACTTTCGAGCAGTTCTTCTTCGGCTTGTTTGCGCTCTGTAATATCAATACCAACCCCGGTAAAGTATGTTTTCCCATTTAAAATCAGCCGGACACCGTTTGAATGGATTAGAAGTTTTCCGCCACCCTTAATCAGAAGATTCGCTTCAACCTCACCATATCCGGTAGTCATTACCTCTTCAATTGACGCCGCTACCCGAATTGCATCATCACCTTCAAACCATTCCGACATATTCATGTGAGACAATTCTTCCGCAGAATAACCTGTCATAGTTTCATGCTTTTTATTCCATCTGATAAGATTTCCCTGATCATCATAAACATAAAGATATCCGGGAACACTTTCCAAAAGGGCTTTGATAAAAACCTTTTCCTGTGCGAGTGCTTCTTCGGCCAGTTTGCGCTCAGTAATATCAAAAGCAGTTCCTCTGGTACCGATTATTTTTCCATTTTCATCTTTTACAAACTTAGCATTGAAAATCAAATTTATCTCTTTGCCATTTTTCCCTAAATGAACTGTTTCCAATCCTCTCACTATATTGCCTTGTAAAAGCCTTTCAAATTCTTTTGAATCGCGTTCGGCCCATTCTTTGGTCTGAAAATCAGAAAACTTCTTTCCAAGCATTTCTACAGTCTTATAGCCAAATACTTCTTCCCATGCAGGATTTAAGTAAGTATATTTCCCTTCTGCATCGGCTTGCCATACAAGATCCTGGGCAGTTTCAACCAGGTCCTGATATAAAGCCTGAGATTCTTTTAAGGCAATATTTGCTTCCGTTTGTTTCAAATTTCGTAACCCAACACTTGAAATAACTTCTATTAATTCCTTTAAAAATGAAGTTAAATCATTCAACCGATTTTCTGTAATGACCGGAACATTGTCTAATGCCTGCAAATATTCAACCTCGTCAAATCCATATTTCTTGGCCTGATCTTTAAAAAGTTCAACATCCGGTTTTTCAAATAAAAATTGTCCCGTGAAAAAGTTTCCATAATGAGTTCCATCAATCATAATAGGGAATGCATAATCGTACATTCCGTTCATGCATTTGTATTGTACTCCGGGATTGGCCTCGTGAATATGACTGAGAATATACGAATCGCTGATCGAACATTTTTTACAAGACTCGGAGTTTGCTCTGTGAAATTTGGTGCAGATATCCTGCCATCCCGAAGCAGTGAGGATATTTCCTTCCAAATCGAGTATTGCAGTAGTGAATGAATATACTTCATTCATCATATCCTGAAGGGATTGAAACTGCTTAATGTCTATTAAATCCTGAAGTTTGTATTTCATGATGCTCATTTTGATTAATCAATTTAAAGCTTCCTGAATCCTCATTTTTTCAGCAAACCTATAAAGGGAAAAGGGAAAATGCTTAAATCATCAAACACTCTTCCTTAACCCCGTTTCCCTTTCGCCCTGAAATAGCTGCTGTGAATAATTTATGGAATCCAAAGATAGTGAAATGCGCATGCTGCCAAGGATAATATTTATCTTATGCATATTGATGACCGGAAAACGCAATCCTTTGGATATTGGTTAAATGCCATTGTAAAGATACTGATATAAAGATCACTATGAGAGTTTGCCGGATAAAAAATATGTACTGCTTATTCCCTTTAATCAAGTGAACCACATAGGCACATAAACCACATAGAATTGCACATAGAAACAAACATTCTTAGGTTAGCTTAAAGATTGAGCAACTATGTGTTCCCTATGTTACTATGTGGTTCAATTAGCTGATAAACAAACATCTATAACTCAAAGAGCCCTCCTTCAGCCTTTAGAGATTAGTAATGTCACAGCATCTTCTATACATAATACTGATCAACTTGCATTAAGCTGATAAGCATTTAATTATATACTCAAGTCAGCTTGACTGAAAGGGATAGGCAGTAAATATATATTAGATAGTGAAACCATTAAAGACTGATTTTTGATCATAAAATCACCTTTCCGCCTTCCTTTATCCCAAAGGCTGCAGTATAGTGTAGCCGCGAGGGAAGACAATTGAAATTCAACAGTAAATCCTTTGTGGGTTAATATTACAAAATATGAGTATCAGGAAAGATACAGAAAAGTCTTACTTTTTTGTTTTACCCACCCCGCCCTCCCTGGCTTCGACTCCGCTCAGCCTGACAAGAAGGGAGTAGGCTTATACTAACTTATCAGATTGTAGCTCTGTTAGTTAATATCTGCCTCCCCTGATTTCAGGGGAGGTGCCGACAGGCGGAGGGGTAATATTTATTCATCAATAACTAACTTATTAATGATTCCCGATACTCATATTACAAAATAAATAGCTTACAGTGCTTTTGCGGAGATTTGTTATCGAAAGCTCTTGAAAATGAAAGAATTGATAACCCTGTTTAAGGATGCATGTTTAAATCCATATTAAATCTTGTGAAGAGAAAGTTCTTAACGTTAATTAACAAATATTTAAGAATAAGACCGAAATAATTAACCCAACACCCCGTTGTATAAACAAAATCAATAAGATTATAAGAGTTACCGGTTTTGGAGAATTAGTTTCCCGGCCAGGTTCGTTTCATAACTTAACCTCAAAAACCAACCACTATGAATCCTGCCTTTGTTATTAAAAGTGAACATACAGCTATAAGTATTATCCTTGATGCCATGAAAAAGATGGCTCTTGATATTCGTAAAGGCAAACATATTGATTCCTACCGCATTGTACAGATTTTTGATTTCCTTCATACTTTCAACAAGGATTGCCATTACGAAAAGGAGGAAAAATGCCTGTTCCCTGCTTTGCTTGAATTTAATATTCCCTGGACTTTCGAAACCATAAATCACCTGACGGGTGAAAATAAGATTGCCCGTGCTTATTTAAAAGAAATTGATGCTTTGTTTGAAGCGTATCTTTCAGGAAATGCTGAGGCTCTGGTCAGCCTTTCAGTAAGGATGATTGAATATGTTGAACTTGAAAGAAAACATATTAAAACAGTTGACGGTGTTGTGTTGCCCCTTTGCGAAAAGGTTTTCGACGCTAAAAAACGGTTATCCGTTTCCGTTGAGTTCAAAAAAATCCAGGATCACTATCTGGGTCACGAGAAATACCTGGAATACTACCGCTTGCTTGCAAAGATAAGTGCGGAAAAGGATGTTTCACGTGAAAGCGCTTATTAACAGGATTGTCAGATACAGAGTATTAATTCCTGTTTTTATTGAGATTCCAACGCCCTGATTACACCCGACATCCAGGCATATTGGTTAGAAGAAAAACAATCGGTACCAGGATGCATCCTTTATCTGTTACAACTTTGTTTCAGAACAGTTTTTTTTCTAATTACGACGGCCGTTCTAAACTTTTTTTTGTCGGATGCCTTGACGGATTCCCGGACGCTATTCTTCTTCGGTTTCGTCAACAAACGGGTTTACCGTGCATTCATATTCCAGTTTAATAAAATCATCTTTTTTAATCCATTTTTCCGAGGTTATCAATTGATAATGAGAATCGCCTTTGTTTTTCAGTTCCCAAAGTATCCCTTCTGCTTCCGGAAATGCAGCATTGCCATCCAATTGTTCACTTAATAGCCTGATTATTAAATTGCTTTCTGAAAAACCGGCCCGCAGTGCCTGTAATGCTATCTCTTTTGTTATTTCTGTTTCATTATCCTGTTCACTTTTTATTTCCAATTCAACAACAGTGGCCTTGGTATGCGGGAACTTTCCGTTGTAGGCTTTGTAGAGTAATTGATTTATAGAAAATAGAATTTTGTGGATATAGATATCAGAATAATTTTCAGAAACCTTTTCTCTCAGCATTTCGTGCGACATATTATCTATCTGCCCTTCATTTAATACATCCGAAAGTTTGTAATCAAGAAGAATAGCGGCTGCCTCGCTGGGCTCAAAGTCGGTAATGGCCATAAACAGAAAATCTTTTAATTCATTTTGCTTTACGTTTGCGGCATCCGGGAAATCGAATCTTCGTAAAAGCTCTTTTAAGTCATCATTATTCCATGAACCTTCCAGTTCATCTATCGATTTTACATCGTGTATTTTAACTGATATATTTTTCATAAGATTATATTGTTATCTATGTAACAGGCTTTATCAGTATTTGTTGCATATGATTTGCGTATTAACAGGTGAATTCTGACATTCGTAAATTAAAACTTTCGGGGTTTGTAGCCTTCGGAGAGTTCAAATAGGGGAGAGGTTGTCAAAGTGTCGTTGTTGTACATTTAATAATATACGAGACCTTTACTCTTATAATTATTTTTCTTTGTCTCTGCTTTGTTCGGATCTTTCGGCCATGGTTGAAAGTGGTTCATTGGAGGATGGACGTTTTTTATGATGATTCCAGCCGCTTGTGTTGATAGTTTGCCTCAATGGAATGTCATCTTCAGTTAATACTTTATTGCCAATGGGCCGGATCAATTGCCTGTCGTTTTCTGCCGGGTTTATAATACGCTGGTCAATAGGGTAGGCGTTCATTAATTTTGAATCGTAGTGATTGAGCATACTGGTAATGCGTGATAATCCGGTGCCGGGATTGAGCCATTTCTTTTCTTCGGTATCAGTAAGTATTACCGGCATCCGGTGTTGCCCTAACTTTTGCATCAGGTTATTAGCCGTTGTGGTTATTATACTGAAGGAATTTAAAGTTTCATTATCAGCCGGATTGAGCCAGGTGTCCCAAATGCCGGCCATTGCAAAAGGGCTTTTATGATTTCGAAGATAAACCAGGTAAGGTTTTAATAACCCGGCTTCGTGTGTTCCTGCGATGAAAGCCGAAACTAATACCAGGCATCTCTGTGATCGTATGGGTTTGCGGAAGGCAGGTTTTTGGATTATGCCCTTAGCGCCTTTGAAACCAGGCCTGTCATCTGTATTGGCATCACCTTCGGCCCGGGCATTGATTAATGCCATTTCCTTTTTGGCCCAAAAGGGTGTTAATCCGAATTTAAAGAATTGTATCTCTTTTGATTTGGCATCAGTAATTACCGGAACAAACCGGCCGGCATTGATATTGTAGTCAGGAGGAAGGAGAATATTTTGTTTGGGCAGTTCGAAGCGGGATTCGATTTGCTCAAGGGTGTTCACAAGGATATAGCGATCGCACATGATTAGATTTTAATCAAATTATTGGATACAAGATATGAAAGAATGTATTCGCAGGATATAAAATTTTCAAAAATATATCTTCTACCCCTGGCAAAAATACCGGGGGCTTTTGTGCGATTTACAAAGAATTTTTTGTGGTTTATTTTATGAAGTTACTTTCACGATAGTTATTGCCAAATTCAATTCCGCCGGTATACATCTTTAGGCTTGCTGCGATGAACTTTATTTTCAATAAAAAAAACAGCCATTCAGCTTAAAGCCAAATGACTATTTCAATCTATACTCTGAACCCCATCGAAAGGATAGTTAAAATGCTCCTCCACCCTTAAAACTGGCATTATCGGTTCGCCCGCGCTGCTTGTTCTGGAAATTGTTGAAGGTGTATGAAGCTGTGAATCTAAGCACCATTCCTTCGGAAGCTATAGCATACTTATTGTTGTAGTTCTCACCGGCAGCGATATAGTCGAATTTAATGGAATTGAAAATATTTTCAGCAGAGATGCCTAAATTGACTTTGCCTTTCATCAGAGGTTGGTTTACTCCGAGGTTTACTGTGTAGAATCCGGAATTTTTCCCCTGGGGATCAATCTGCGGACCGCGCGTATAAAAAACTGCCTGCAACTTCGTACCCCATTTAAGTGAGAAATTTGTGATCAGCCGTGCATCCCACGAATTGCTGCTCCGGCTGGTTTCGCCGCTGCCGGTCTGTGCTTCGAGTGTATAATGATACAGGCTTCCGTTAGTGCTGAGCTGCCACCATTTGGTGAAGTTAAAATCCATGCCTGACTCAACACCATACGACTGCTGGTTGTTGGCATTAATAAACTCGTGAATCATTATGCCATTTTCCTGTAAAGTGCGGCGGATACTGAAGCTGTTGGTTGTATTGCGGAAGTAAGTTTGTGCGCTAAAGCTCATGATTTTGTGCGTCAGGCGGTAGTTCAGTTCAAATGCATCAGTGAATTCAGGCTCCAATGCCGGACTTCCCTGGAAAATATTGTAAGGATCAATGTACCCAGGAGTTTTATTCAGCAACCAGGGTTGCGGACGGTTGATACGCCTGCTGTAACTCAGCTGGAACTGGTGTTTGTCCTTAAAGCTTTTGCTGAGGTGTACGCTTGGGTATAGCATGAATTTATCGTAATTATAGGGCGTATCGTCGTTGCTGAAGCTGATTGTTCGTGCAAAATATTCGGTACGCACCCCAACCATATAGCCGATACCCCATTTTGTATCCGAAAAAGTGGCGTAACCCGAGTAAATATCATTCTCGTAGTCGAGTTTATAGGTATACAGATTGTTTACGATCCAATCGTTTGAAGCAACATCAAGGTTTTTGAATACATAATCATCCTTTCTCATTTCGTAGCGGTATTGAAACCCGGCTTCAAACGTACCCGTTTTTATGGGTCGTTTGTAATCCGCATTCAGGCGGTACAGGTAGTTGAAATTATCCTTCCTATATGTTAATCCCGAGTTGATTGATTGCTGGTTATACATATTATCGGTTGCATATTCTGTGAGATTATTCTTATCAACGCCATCCCACGAGAAGTAATAGTTGGAAACTGAAAAAGTATGATTTTCACCGAATTTATGGGTATAATCGAGGTTTGCTCCTGCCACGTTGCCTGTAACATCCAGAACATTATTGCTCGAATGCCAGTTTTTCTGTTCGCTGCCGTCGAGGTAGTTGTTATATTGTGCTTCAGCACCCTGATCGTATCCCTGTACTCCATAATTGCCCGAAATTGTGAATGAATTCTTTTCATTTAAATCATAATCAATTCCGGCTTTCCCGCCCATGTTATCATTTTGGTTGTATTGCGCAACAAATTCCTCAATATGCTGGGTCCCCGATTCGAGGAAACTGATGTTATCAATGGTCAGATCATACAGGTATTTATTCTTTGCAAAGTCGACACCGGCAAAAACATTCAGTTTCTTCTTACGGTAATTTACCAGTATGTTAGACGAATATTTATCTGTAGTTCCTACTGAAAGACTCGCCGTACCGCTGATTCCCTGCATCTTTTCCTTTTTCTGGATGATGTTGATGATCCCTGCCTTGCCGTCAGCCTCGTATTTTGCCGATGGGTTAGTGATAACTTCAATTTGTTTTATGGATGCAGCATTGATGGTTTTAAGTGCATCGCTTCCTTTCAGTAACGTCGGTTTGCCGTCGATCAGAACAATGTAGTCAGTGCTTCCGCGGAGGGAAACATTTCCCTGTGCATCTACCTGTATGGATGGAGTATTTTCCAGAACATTTACAGCCGTGCCTCCTCTGGCAACCAGGTCCTGGCCAACGTTTATCACCCGTTTATCGATCTTGTATTCTACCTTAGATCGTTCGGCAGTTACTGATACTCCGGTTAATTGTGTCGTATTGGCTGCCAGTTTAATATCACCAAGCTGGTTTTGCATAGCTTTTTCATTTAAACTTATTTTCCCGGTTTGCAGGTTTTCAAAACCCAGGAATGTAATTTTCAGGTAATAATCACCTGTAGCGATTTTTTCGATTTTAAATTGTCCGTCCGTGTTTGAGATGGTACCGGTAACGAGTGATGAATCTATAGCACGAAATAATGCTACGCTTACATATTCCATGGGTTGACTGGTGGCTGCATCGAGAATACGTCCGCTGATTGTGCCGCCTTTAGAATCGGGTACATAAATTTCAGCCTTGCTAATGGTTACCATCAGTAAATTGAATGAAACTGCTGCTAAAATTGCAAGTAATATCTTTTTCATAATAAAAATTGTTTTTAATAATCTGAAAACCTGTACGGCGTCTTTTGCCGGTTGTCAATTTTTGGATTATGTTGTTTGTATAGTTTGACAGCAAAGTTGTATGAGAAGTTACACACAGAAAAATTTAAATCAGTGAATACCCTATTTAAGACGGTGAAAGCAATAAATGGCACGTTGGACAGGAATTGAGATCAGCAAGAAAGTAATCCGCTGGGAAGTCAGAAGACGGAAGTCGGAAGACGGAAGACCGGAGACCGAAGTCCGAAGACGGGAGTCAGAAGAACAAAGAATCCAGATTTTCACCTTGTCGCCCCTTCGCCTTGTCTCCCCTTCGCGCTTTCTTCCCTTCATACATAACAAATCCCCTCTTTCATGCCTCGAATGATATTTTTAAACAGACTCTAACTGCTCTTCTCTACCATTCAGCCATCAATTTCCGTCATTCAACAGATTTAGGTTTTTTTAATGCAAACAGAGCAATTACCTTTACTTCCGATTAGATCAGGATAAGTTTAAATGATAAATCAATGATGGATGATAATTTAACCGGAAAGCAGATGTTTTCACAATCCGATGATTGCAACCTGTACCAGCGCATAGTTGAAGATTCGCGCGACGGTATAGCAATAGTGCAGGACGATGCGTTCAAGTATGCCAACAAAGCTTTTTGTGTAATGCTTGGCTACACTAATGAGGAACTGCTTTGCTTTAACATTCCTGATTTGATAGCACCCTGGGAAAGGGAACGAATAACTGACATTCATAACAGGCGTGTGGCAGGAACTGAAGGTTTGTCGGTTTATACAGCCACCATGATCCGCAAAGACAGCTCCGGCATCGACGTTGAATTGACTGCCAACACCATAGATTATGAAGGGAGGGTTGCATATTTAATTTCGACCCGCGACATAACGGAACGAAACCGTATGCAGGAAGCCCTTGAGCAAAGTGCCAGGAGATTTCACGACCTGGCCGAAATGCTTCCTCAAACTGTTTATGAAATGGATCTGGAAGGCAGCCAGACCTATGTTAACCGGGCCGGGATTGAAGCTTTCAGATATAAGTCATCACCGATCGGTCGCTCAGCCTTTGATTTTATAGATCCCGAAGATCATACACGGATGAGGGAAAATATGAAAAGAAGCGCCACAGATAATGATTTTGCTTCGGGCAATGAATATACCGGCGTACGCGACGATGGTTCACGGTTCCCAATACTGGTTTATGGGTCGCCAATATATGACAAGGGAGAAGTAGTTGGCACACGGGGTATAATCATCGATAATTCGGAGCGCAAAGAGATGGAAAATGCAATACTCGAAAGCGAAAAAAAATACCGAACTGTTATTGACAATGCAACTGATGGAATAGTGATCACCCAGCAGGGTAATGTTGTATTTTCGAATAAAGCCATGAACGAAATGATGCAATGTACAGAAGAAGATGTGATTGGAAAATCATTTTTAAATATGGTGGATAAAGAAGATTGGCAAACTATGCTTGATTTTCACAAACGACGTATGGCAGGTGAAAAATTCACTTCCCTTTACCGGAGTAAATTCATCAGGATGGATGGAAAAACAATTACGTTGGAACTCAATGCCCGGACATCCAATTATAATGGACAACCCGCTGCTTTCATTATAATGCGTGATATTTCGGATCGCGTAAAAATTGAAAATGAATTGCAACTGGCTAAAAATAACCTTGAACTCCTGAACCGCGACCTCGAACAACGTGTTATCCAAAGCTCCGAAAGCCTTACCGAGGCACGCACTCAGCTTATTAAACTGCAAAAGGAAAATCTTCAGTCGCAGTTCGATGTGCTCAAACAACAGGTAAATCCACACTTCCTGTTCAACAGTCTTAATGTTTTAACTTCACTTATTAAGCTTGAACCCGACCTGGCGGAGAAATTTTCCGAACAACTGTCAAAAGTATATCGGTATGTACTTGAAAATAAGGATAATGAACTTGTAGATTTAAATACTGAGTTGATCTTCCTGGATGCCTATATTTTTCTTCTAAATATCCGGTTTGTCAATAAACTGATTGTGAACATAAATATTCCGGAAAGTAAGCGAAGCGAACAAATAATACCACTGG
Source organism: Bacteroidales bacterium (assembly GCA_038250985.1). Taxonomy (GTDB): domain Bacteria; phylum Bacteroidota; class Bacteroidia; order Bacteroidales; family UBA4417; genus UBA4417. The sequence goes on along the minus strand of JBBSBT010000037.1, from coordinate 462 downwards.
CCATGCAGTTGCTTATCGAAAATGCCATTAAACATAATATTATGTCGAAATCCAATCCGCTGCATATTGATATTTTTATCGATAAAGAGGATTTTCTGAATATCGTGAATAACTTACAGGAACGCCCGTCACAGATTATTTCAACTGGAGTAGGGCTCAAAAACATTCAAAACCGATACCTGCTTCTAAACAACACAAAACCGTCTTTCGAAAAAACAGAAACTCAGTTTATTGCTAAAGTACCGTTGGTGAATATTGATTAATAAAAAACATTAAAATGAGAATTGTAATAATTGAGGATGAAATGTTTGCCGCCCGCAGGTTGGAAAACATGATAAAAGAGTATGATTCCGATATCGAAATTGTAGCCAAACTTGAATCGGCACAAGAATCCATCGCCTGGTTTAAAAACAATCCTGAACCGGATTTGATTTTCCTCGACATTCATCTGGACGACGATCT
>JBBSBT010000036.1:0-12504 GCA_038250985.1 Bacteroidales bacterium | reverse complement strand
GCTTCCAGGTGTTCCATCAGCATCATCTGGTCGGCAATCATCCAGCGATGAACGATTTTGCCATTCTCAATTTCATAGCTAAAAAAAGCGCAAAACACAAGCTAATGAGGCATCCAAATTTCAGGATGCATAGGTTTTAAAAGGCTGTCTGTTTAACACAGACAGCCTTTTGGTATCATTGTATCAAAGATAATTGTTACTGTTTCACTACTTTAATGGTTTTACTAAAATCTCCTTGCTGCACCCGGATAAAGTAAATCCCTGATTTTAAATCATCACCAAAGTGAGTGGACTGATTACTCAATACATCTATTTTTGAAATCAGTCGGCCGGTAATATCAGTTATGTTGACTACAACAGGTGAATCTGAAGAAGATTCGACCTGCAGGTTGAAATCCTGAGCGCTTGGATTCGGCCATATACCAACTTTAAGCATTTTATTCTCAACGATAACTGCCGATTTTTTTTCATTGTCATCATGGTTGCCATTTTCGGAATAATCATCTGTTTTTCCTTTATTAAGTGGTACACGAACAACTACTTGCTGAAAAGAATAATTCCATGAATCATCGTGGCTTACAATAATTATGTAATATTCTCGGCCTGTTCCATGAGCTGATCTCTCCGCCCTGAGTAATACGTTATGTTCGTCCACAATTTTCCAATCCGGTGACTTATCACCATCACCAAGCCCACTTTCCGGTTCATTGCTATATACATAAAGTTGATTGGTTGTATTTCCGCAATTGTCGGATGTTTTGTACTTAATATGTACAGGTACCATTTTGTGATTTGGTGGCCAAATTGACTTAATGTCGTCAAAATCACCTTTGATAACCGGAGGCTCATAATCAAAAACTAATACATCAAAACTGCAGGTTGCTGTATTGCCGGAAGCATTTGTCAGCACAAATGTGTTTGTTGTGGTTCCTTTCGGGAAAAGCGAGCCGCTTGGCAATCCGCCTGTTTGAGTTATTACTAGTCCTGCGCCTCCACAATTGGCTGCAGCAGTTACTTCCGGATAATATACATATGCGCCGCATATTCCCGGTGAATTTACTACATATTGATAACCGGGGCATTGTATGCCGGCAATCGGACAAGTGGTGGCAGTAAAATTGTATTCTCCGGTAACCCTGTTAAAAGTTACTTTGTATGTGCCTGCCTGAACCTGGATATTTGGCCCATCCTGGTATGCCCAACCTGTTGGAAAAGAATACCCGCCCCAATTTATATCCCAGTTTTTGTCTGCTCTGAATTTTACTTCTCCATCGAGGAATGAATATTCTCCCAACGTGTAGTTAACCCCATCCGTTGTTTGCATTGAAATGTCATTATCCCATCCATTTAAGGCTGAACCCACAATACCGATATCAGGAAATGCAAAACTATATTCTCCGGTCAAAAGATTAAATGAAACATTGTAAGAACCGGCTTTTACGGGAATTTCGCCCCCGTTAAGGATGCCGGTTCCTGTAGGGAAAGTGTTATTTCCCCAATTTATGTCCCAGCTGTTAGCCTGCCTGAACCTTGCCCCGCCATCGATAAAAGCATAGCCTTTTAAAGTATAGTTAACGCGGTCTTTGGTAAGCAATTTAACATCAGGATCAGAACCATAGGATGGAGGAACCGCACTTCCGATAATGCCCACATCAACCGCGCAATTACTCGCATTTAAAATGGAATATTCACCGGTTTCCCTGTTAAAAGTAATATCATAATTGCAAAAATTTGAAACAGGTATTCCAGGGCCATCCTGATAAGCAATACCTGTCGGGAAATCGCTACTTCCCCAATTAAAGCACCAGGTGTGATCTTGTCTGAATTTCACACCACCAGCCGTCAATGGATAATTCGATAATGTGTAATGTACACCATCAGTTGTAAGCATATCGACATCTGCATCCCATCCATTTACCGAGTTGCCTACAATACTAATAACTGGCGTGTATGGCCCCAGGTCTTGTAATACAATATTATCAAAATAGATATTTGTATTGATGCCGCCCAGTTCAAAACTTACTTTATTTACAGCAAAAACACAGGTAGAATTAAAATCAAGGCTGATTGTTTGCCAAAAGGTGGTTGCATTCTGAGTGTACCTGTCCCATCCAAGTAAATTGGTCCAGTTCCCCTCATATTCACCAAGGAACAGACCGAAAGTTCGGTCAGCATCCGCTTTTACATCAAAGGAGAGACGGTAAGAATGACCTTGAATCAAAGGAAACCCGTAATCGGTGAGTTGAACTTCCCAGGTTGAAGCCCCGGCATTACCAATCTGGAAAAAACATGCATTGTCAACAACAGAAGCATCGGCAACAGTGCCGGAATTCAGAAATTGTAACCATGTATTAAAAGCCGGCGGATACGTATTTTCCGGCGCAATGGTGACAGGAGTGTTGAAACTGCCATCAGGAAGAACACTTTGGGCATAGCCTGGCGAAATTAATAAGAACAGGATACCCAAAACCAGTAGAGTAAAGAGTTTTGTTTTCATAATTTTTGGTTTTTAGTTTAACATTAATTTGATTTAAAGCAAGACAGAACAATCAGGAAAATCTCTCTCAATAACTTATACCGGCGCGTTCATAACTCCCAGTTGTTCCATCAGCATCATTTGGTCGGCAATCAGCCAGTGATGTACGATTTTCCCGTTTTCAATTTCATAGCTGATAACCGACGGGAAATCTACCTTGCGATGTGTAGGTGAAATTCCGTTCAGTTCACCTTCGTGGCTACCTTTAACCCTTATCCTCACAACTACCCGGTTTCCTTCGGCAGTTATCTCATCGGCAAACATTTCGTACTTTGGGAATACGGTGTCGAAAAAGGCAATATGGTTCATAAGTTCTTCATCCGTAATATATTCTTCCAGCAGTTTCCTTTTTTTTGCGACTCCGCTGATAGCATTAAAATACCGGATTATAAATTCTTTGTTTTTCTTTTGCTGGTCCATAGTATTAGTATTAACATGTTTCCAAAATCTGTCACTGGAACACGCCAATGGCTAGCCCGTTTATTGCAGGATTACATTAATTTGTTAAGAATTAATTGTGGTGGTGTATTGCTTCTGAGAAATATTTGTGAAGAATACCTGTGGATTCAGACATTAGCTAATGTCCGAAGTTCTTCTTAATACTGAGCAAGAAAGTATTATCCGTGAACTCTTCAATACTTATGCCGGCACGTTCATCACCCCCAGTTGCTCCATCAGCATCATTTGGTCGGCAATAAGCCAGTGGTGTACAATTTTCCCGTTTTCGATATCATAGCTGATAAAAAACGGAAATTCAACATTCCGGTTTGTTGGCTGTATTCCGTTAAGTTCGCCTTTATGGCAGCCTTTAAGTCTTGCTCTGACAACAACCCTGTTGCCTTCGGCCGTTATTTCATCGGCAAACATTTCGTATTTTGGGAATACAGTATCGAAAAAAATAATATGGTTTATCAGCTCTTCATCAGCAAGATATTCTTCCATGAGTTCTCTCGTTTTGGTAACTCCACTCAATGCAGTAATATAACGGATGACGAATTCAGTGTTTTGCTTTTGCTGTTCCATGTTATTAAGTATTAATTGATTGTCAAAGTTACATTCAATTACCTGCATGTGTTAGTCCATTTGTTGCAATCTTTTATTCATTTGTTGCAGTTTTATTGCTGCGGCGGAAAACAGAAGGCAGAATACCGTATTGCTTATGAAAAACATTGGTAAAATGACTCAGGGTCTGAAACCCGGTTTTAAACACCACTTCACCAACCGTAAAATCGGTAGTTTCGAGCAGTTCCTTGGCTTTTTGCAGCCGTATGGTTCTGATATAATGGGCAGGAGCCTGCCGGATAAGAGATTTCAACCGGCGAAACAATTGAGTGCGGCTCAGCGACATAGCTTTGCATAAAGCATCTGTATCAAAATTTTCATCCTCCAGGTTAATTTTTATCAGAGTATTTATCCTTTGCATAAAAGCAGCTTCCTTTGGCCGGCTTTGCTCAAGACTGGCTATGTGTTTGTCTGCCTCCGTAAAATGCGAACGCAGGCGCTTTTGAATTTCTGCATAAAACTGGGGAATGGTGTTGGAACTGTTTGTTTTAGTTAACTGATCTTCAGAGTAAGCTTTTTGGAGCAATGGAATAGCCAGGCGATACAATGTGCCATTAGTTTTTGGGAACACTTCAAAAGGATAGCTGTTTTGTACTACAATTTCATTCATCCTGATTAAATTAATACCGGTATTTTCGATTACTAGGTACAAATGTTTCTTCTCGGAACAATAATGTAATCGGACCTCAACCTTACTTTTAGGCGGGACCAGGTTAATAATGCTGCAAATAAGCTGAACCAGCGATTGGGAAAGTAAAAACGGCTGGTAGTTCAGTACCTGCTTTTTTATTCCGGATATAAATGAGATTTGCACTTCGTTCGATTGTGCATAAGGATTTAAGCCTAGGACCAGACTTTTTATAAACGGTACTATATCAGAGTCAGAAGGATAAATCATACCGTTTCTCCTTTAAAAGGATATATAACAACAAATTCGGTATGATGTTCATTAATTGAGTGTGATGTACCTGGTGTTGGAATAAACTCCTTGTGCTGTTCCTTAATCCTACAAATAAATATTTTATCTCCATTCATTTGTATATCTGAAGATTTCAGAGGTTATATGCGTTTTTTGGCAGGCTTATATTGATATATATTATATGAAAACTTATCAAAGTTAGTGCTGTATTACTTATAAAAAATAAATTGGCCATTTATTAATTCCCAGGTCGATATTGTTTAATAAGTTTTTAAAATCATCACATATGAAACTTCTCTTCCCTGTCCAGCATTTCCAGAATGTCTTTTATCCGCTTCTCCCTGGTTTCCGGTCTTTTCGCAGTTTGTATGCGCCAGGCAATGGCATATTTATTGGCTTTGTTCAGGGCTTCGTAAAATTCAAATGCTTTTTTGTTTTTTGAAAGTAATTCGAGGAAGTCAGACGGCAATTCCATGGTTGCTTGTCCGTCATAGGCTATATCCCAACGGCCGTCCGCTTTTGCGGCTTCTGCTTCTTTAAGTCCGGCGGGTTTCATGCGTCCTTCTTTTGCCAGGCGTGCAATATTCTCAATATTTCGTTTCGACCATATGCTCCGCGGGCGGCGGGGTGTAAAACGCTGCATATACGAGAGTTCGTCAATCGACTTCAGTTGTCCGTCAATCCAGCCATAACATAAGGCTACATCCAAGGCCTGTGCATAATTTACAGAAGCAATACCGGATCCTTTTTTATACATCTGCAACCAGATTCCTTTCGAAACGGCATGATTTTGTTCAAGCCACGCTGCCCATTCAGCGGACGAAGCGAAAGGAATAACCTGTAAATCAGGTTTGCCGGGTTTTGTGTCAGGAGTTGTCATTGGTATGGTTTTCAACAGTGACTGTTTCCGCTTTCTTTTTAAACCAGTTTTTGGGATTAAAGTAAGATTTGTATTTGCTGAAGATTTCCTTCCCAAGCAATGCACCACCGGAGTAAAATGTAATTTCGGCCAGCACAAATGTGATTGTTGTGGCTGTTATTTTAGTTTGCTTATCCATGTTTAAAAAAGGAATGACAAGTAAGGATCCAAATAAAAACACAGAGATCACTATTAAAATTATTCCTGTTTTAAATTTCCGGTTTTTACCCATATCGACCATTTAGGTTTCGTAATTTCAGGCTTAGTTATCTGTATAAACCTGGTTTTCCTGCTCGGCAACCCTTATAAAAGTGGTTCTTTTACTTAGTTCTTTTAACTTGGAAGCGCCGACATAAGTGCAGGTACTTCGTATTCCGCCAAGAATATCCAGAACCGTGTTTTCAACTTGTCCGCGGTAAGGCACTTCCACGGCTTTGCCTTCGCTGGCGCGATAATCAGCAACACCGCCTGCGTGTTTATCCATGGCAGTTTTAGAGCTCATTCCATAAAACTGTTTCATCTTTTTACCGTGTTTCTCAATCAGTTCGCCGCCACTTTCATCATGCCCGGCCAGCATACCGCCCAGCATCACAAAGTCGGCGCCGGCCCCGAATGCTTTGGCTACATCGCCCGGAGTGGAACAGCCTCCGTCGCTGATGATTTGTCCTCCCAGGCCGTGCGCAGCATCGGCACATTCGATAATGGCTGACAACTGCGGATAGCCGACACCAGTCTTAACACGGGTTGTACAAACCGATCCGGGCCCTATTCCTACCTTAACAATATCGGCTCCGGCCAGTAAAAGCTCTTCAACCATTTCACCGGTCACAACATTACCGGCAATAATAGTCTTGTCGTGGAATTTTTTGCGTGCCTGTTTTACAAAAGCCACAAAATGCTCCGAATAGCCGTTGGCCACATCAATACATATAAACCGGATTGCAGGATTTGCGGTAATGATCTGCGTTATATTGTCTAAATCTTTGGGTCCTGTTCCTGAACTGACAGCGATGAAATTTTCAATTCCTGCAGGGGCATTTGTCATAAAATTGCTCCATTCTTTAATGGTATAGTGTTTATGTATTGCCGTAAACAACTGTTTGCCAAAAAGCGCCAGTGCCATCTCGAAAGTGCCTACCGTATCCATATTTGCTGCCATAATCGGGATGCCGGTCCACTCGGTTTCCGAATGCATAAACCTGAAATTGCGTTCAAGTGTTACCTGCGACCTGCTGCTGAGTGTTGAGCGTTTCGGTCGGAACATTACATCTTTAAATCCCAGCTTTAGTTCATATTCTATTCTCATTTGGTTTACTTTTAGGTTAGCAAAGTTAATTGTTTGATGGTTTATCTGACATAGTAATTTATGAACTGGATAGATTCCTGGTTTAAATTTACTACATTGAATCATCGAACATATAAGAATTCACATAGTATTAAGATATTATCCCACTATATGAAACCTATGTCCTTATGCCCTAAAATGAACAGCCATAATAAGCTTTGGTTCGAAAAACAATCCTCTTCAATTTATTAAAACAACGTGATGTTGCTTATCTATTCTTCCATTTCAACTTTTTCTCCTACTTTTACCTCAAAAATATTTTTATGGGGACTCGTAGCATACTGATTTCAATTTTTATATACAGCCTTCTGGGTTTTACCAAACTGTTAGCCTGTACCAATTTAATTCTGACCAAAGGTTCCAGCAGTGATCATTCGGTGATGATCACTTACAACGCTGATTCGCATACCCGTTACGGAGCCATGGCTTTTTACCCGGCTGATTTACACAAGCCCGGGGATATGTGTAAAGTGTATCATTATGAAAACGGCAAATTGCTCGGTGAAATCCCGGAAGTTGCCCATACCTATTCAGTTATCCAGTTTATGAACGAAAACCAGGTGGCTATTGGCGAAACGACATGGGGCGGACTTGATTCGCTGAGCCATCAACCCGGTGCCATTCTTGATTATGGTTCGCTGATGAAAATCGGGCTTCAGCGCTCGAAAACAGCACGCGAAATGATAAAAGTCATGACTGAACTCGTGGCAAAATATGGCTATGCCTCCGGAGGTGAATCTTTCTCAATTTCGGATGCCAACGAAGCCTGGATCATGGAAATAATTGGTAAAGGTAAATATGAAAAAGGTGCCGTGTGGGTGGCTCGCCTGATACCGGATGGTTATATCAGCGGACATGCCAACCAGGCACGGATCACCACATTCCCATTTCAGAAAACGAATAACTGGAACGATCCAAATCAAACCACCTTTCATTCAGCCGATGTGCTCAGTTTTGCAAAGAAATATGGTTTTTATAAAGGCACAGATGTGGCTTTTAGTTTCTCGGATGTTTTTAACCCGGTAAATTTTGGTGGTGCGCGCTTTTGCGATGCACGGGTGTGGTCATTTTTCAGGAAAATAAGCAAAGAAATCCGCGATAATCCGGAGTATACAAAATACGCTGAAGGACAGTTTTCGCATAACGTTACGCTGTTGGACGGGAGTAAAAATCCGAATGGTTTCGTATCGAACAGACTACCTTTGTGGGTTAAACCTGATTCGCCGGTTGCACTGCAGCAAGTGATGGCCGGCATGCGCGATCATTATGAGGATACGCCTCTCGATATGCGCAACGATCCGGGAGCCGGCCCGTTCAAACTGCCATACCGCTGGCGTCCCATGGAATTTGTAGTGGACAGTGTAATGTATCTGAACGAAAGAGCCATTGCCACACAGCAAACAGGCTATAGTTTTGTGGCTCAGTCGCGCAACTGGCTTCCCGATGCGCTGGGTGGTATTTTCTGGTTTGGGGTTGATGATGCCGATGGTTGTGTATATGCGCCCATGTATTGCGGTATCAATGAAATTCCTGAAAGTTATGCTATCGGAAACGGCTCCATGATAACCTGGTCCGAAACATCTGCTTACTGGGCTTTCAGCCAGGTGAACAACTGGGCATATACACGGTATAACCTGATTCATCCTGAGATTGAGAAATATCAGCAGCAGCTCGAAACTAAGTTTACCTCAGAGGTGAATATTATCGATAAACAAGCTTCGGAACTCTACAAACAGAATCCCCTTAAAGCCCGCGATTTCGTAACTGCTTATTCAGTTTCAACGGGTGATAAACTGGTAACCGACTGGAAAGCCTTTTACCAATACCTTTTCATGAAATATATTGATGGAAATGTTAAAAATTCCGAAGGTCATAAGCTACTCGATAACGGCAACGGCAAAAATATTCCGAAAGCTCCTTCGCAACCGGGTTATGGAAAAGATTGGGAACGTATCATGATACAGGGAACAGGCGACAGGCTGAAGGTGCCGGGGCATGAATAACGCTAATAACAGAAAGGATTCCCGGCGATTTCTCATAAACTGCAACAGGATGGTATTTTAACCCTGGTGAGAAAAACGGGTTAATTTTATCAAAATCGCAACATAATCGACGGCTATTGATGTTGCTGTTAATCTGAAATACTGATAAACCGGCAGGATCATGGTTATACGTTTCAAAATTTTCGATCTGTTCTGTTTGCTTTTGCCTTCTGTTTTAGTTCAAATTGATTTTGCTGAATTTGAATAAACCCTCAGGGAAAATAGTATATTGCAACCATATATCAACAACAAGCTATGAAAACGATAAAATTTTATTTTTTCATTGCCTTGGTAATGTTTTTCCTGGGCAACTCCACGGAAGCACAGGTTTTGAAATACACTACCGGTACCTGGAATGCCGACACACTGGGTAATCACAGGGCTGTGTTGAAAGTTGCTGTAAAATTCGATGCGGTATATGCCCATATCGATTGGCGCCGCCGCGATCATCACCCTGAAAAAATTGATATCATAGTTGTTGAAGCATCAACAGGAAAACGAATCAGGAACGTTGTAAGGCAGAATATTAACCGTGAATTTGGCGAGCTGATTTTCCAGGCTCCGTCGGCCGGATTGTATTATTTCTATTATATGCCTTTTGTGATGAGCAAAGGGAATTATCCAAAAGTATATTACAATGTTCCGCTTAATATAGCTGATAAATCATGGATAGAGAAAAACAGGCTGGCTAGTCTGCCCTTAACAGCTGTTCAGTTATCGAAAGTTCAAAAGGTTTCAGCAAAAGAAATTCAGTCGGTTGATGCTTTCAATTCTTTCTTCCCTATGGAAGTGATAGCCTCGGAATCTGAGGTATTATCATTGCTGAAAAAAAATCCGGGTGCACCTTTCCTTATTTTTCCCGAGAGCAGGAAATATTCAATCCGCATGACGGATGATATTCCGCAGCGTTGGGCTATAGGCGGCGCACAAAAAACGCTTCAAGACACGGTTCAGAAAGGTGAATATTATACATTCCAGGTCGGGTTCTGGGCTCTTTCCAAATCCTTTCAGCAAGTGGAGGTAAGATTTTCGGACCTGAAAAGTGGTCAGAACACAATTGATGCGTCAAATTTCACTTGCTTTAATACAGAAGGCTCAAGTTCGGAGGGTGAATATTTCGAAAAAGTGTGTGATGTTCTGCAGCATAAAGTGCAGGCTTTGTGGTGCGGGCTGCAGGTTCCGGCCGATGCGGCTCCAGGAACGTATATTGCTGATGTCACCGTTACCGCAGAAAATGAAAAGCCTCAAACCTTTAAACTTATTTTACTTATTAAAAATCAATTGATTTCAGACGGAGGCGTTGACGACCCGTCAAATCTATCCCGGTTGAAATGGCTGAATTCAAAGCTGGCCTTCGATGACGGGATTGTTCCGCCCTACACGGCAATGACTGTCAATAATAAAACTATAGCGTTATTGGGTCGCACCATTACATTAGATATGCTGGGATTTCCGGCTTCCATACAGAGCTTTTTCGATATTGAAATGACCAGACTTACGGATAAACCTCTTGAAATGTTGAATGGACCGGTTCAGTTTGTTATTGAGGACACGGCTCAAACACAGCAGAAATTTATTGTAACAGATTTTTCGTCAACTAAAAATAAGGATCATGCACAGCAGAAATTTATTACAACTGATTTTTCGTTCACTAAAAAAGAGGAAGGTGCGGTAGCCTGGGCTTCGGAAGCAGAATCAGACAATTTCAACATGCTATTAACTGCGCAGGCCGAATTTGATGGTTGCATTGAATACCAGGTTACACTTGTCGCAAAACGGGATATGGCTGTTAACGATATCAGGATGGAAATTCCTTTCCGGAACGAAGTGGCTGAAATGATGATGGGACTTGGCATTCATGGTGGGAAACGGCCCGGGAGCCTTGACTGGAAATGGGATCAGCAAAAGAACCAGGATGCTTTGTGGATCGGGAGAGTGAATGCCGGAATACAAACCAGCCTGAAGGATGAAAATTATATCCGGCCGTTAAATACCAATTTCTACCTGAGCAAACCATTGAATATGCCACCTTCGTGGTTTAACAATGGGAGAGGAGGATTTACCGCTTCACAGTCGGATAGTGAGTTCCTGGTTAAAGCATATTCCGGCAAACGGATGATAAAAAAATACCAGGAATTGCATTATAATTTCCGTCTTCTGATCACACCTTTCCGGCCGGTTAATACCGATTGGCAGTGGAATACCCGTTTTTATCATGCATTCAAACCCATCGATTCCATAGTTAAAACCGGTGCAAATACCGTGAATGTTCATCACGCCACTGCTATCAATCCGTATATCAATTATCCTTTCCTTCGCCCCGCGGAGATGAAGAAATACATAGATGAAGGTCATGAAAAGGGACTGAAAGTGAAAATTTATTATACGGTTCGCGAACTTTCGAATAAAGCGCCCGAAATGTTTATGTTGCGCAGCCTGGGAGATGAAGTGCTTTCGCATGGTAAAGGAAATGGCTTTTCCTGGCTGCAGGAACATCTCGATTCCAATTATATAGCCGCATGGTTCGTTCCTGAATTAAAAGATGCCGCGGTAGTGAACAGCGGCGTGTCGCGCTGGCATAATTATTACGTGGAAGGGCTTAACTGGCTAGCGATTCATGAAGGTATCGACGGAATTTATATCGATGATGTGGCCTTCGACCGGATCACCATGAAACGTGTACGGAAAGTGCTGGATCGCAATCGTGAGGGTGCGATAATTGACCTTCATTCAGCCAACCAATATAATATAAGCGATGGATTTGCCAGCAGCACAAACCTGTACCTGGAGCATTTCCCTTATATAAACAGGTTGTGGTTTGGCGAGTATTTTAATTACAATGAGCAACCTGATTACTGGCTATCAGAAATTTCAGGAATTCCGTTCGGCCTGATGGGCGAAATGCTTCAGGATGGAGGCAATCCCTGGCGTGGTATGATTTATGGCATGACCGCCCGACTTCCATGGGCCGGTGACCCTAAACCTGTTTGGAAAATAATGGATGCTTTCGGAATGCAGGGCAGCCAGATGATTGGATATTGGGTACCCGCTTGCCCGGTGAAAACAGATAACCCGGATGTAATCTGCACGGTTTATAAAAAAGATAAAGCTGCATTGATTTCAATAGCAAGCTGGGCCAAAGATAAAACCGATATAACGCTTGCAATTGATTGGAATTCTTTAGGGATGTCGCCCGAAAAGGCCGTACTCACTGCGGTTGAAGCAAAGGATTTTCAGCCTGCTGCCACTTTTAGTCCTGGTCAGAAAATACCGGTTGAGCCGGGAAAAGGGTGGTTGCTCATTTTAAAGGAAAAATAAATTATGAGTATCAGGAAAGATACAGAAAAGTCTTGTTTTTGGGGTTACCCACCTCGACCCTCCCTGATCCCGATAGCTATCGGGACAGGGAGGGAGTTGGCTTATACTAACTTAACAGATTGCAATTCTGTTGGTTAATATCTGCCTCCCCTAATTTTAGGGGAGGTGCCGACAGGCGGAGGGGTAATATCATACCGAAAATTATTCATATTAATCTTTCCCGATACTCATAAAATAAATTTCAGACAGGTATTTTAAAAGATTGCTTTGGGATTGTATTTCCTTACTATTTCAATCCTATATTGAATAAACTGGTATATAAAAAGAGGCTGTTTTTTCAGACAGCCTCTGCGTTAAGCAAGT
>JBBSBT010000035.1:0-12603 GCA_038250985.1 Bacteroidales bacterium | reverse complement strand
TGTGATCCTGCACAATTTAAGGGAGGTAAAATAGCAGAACCAAGTTCACATCCAAAACCAGTTACCTGTGTACAATATACCGGCCTGTCAGCATGAATATAATATCTGGGAAGGGTTATATTTGTCTGGTAATACGTTTGTCCTGCAAAAAGAGTTGCAACCGGCGTTGCATTCCCGTTAACATATACTTTGGTGTTGTTTTGAGTGGCCAGAATGTTAAAACTCTCATTCCTGTCTGGATTAAGCTGCCCTTTAATTACAATATAGTCAGTGCCCACAATATCAACCGGTACAATCTGGTCGCCGATTAAGTCATAACAATCCTGTTGTACCCCTTTTGTATGATCGGAATCATCTTTAACTGTAATAGCAATAGGTTTGTCCGACAGAACTACCGCGCCCGAAGGATGATTGACAGGTTTCCAGTATTCACCTGTGGTGTCTCCGCAGGAGTATGTCTGACCTCTATTCAACATAATGGTAAACGGAACATTTGCTATATGGCCTTCTACCGGAACATGAGTTAGGATCTGAACTTTAGTATTATTCTCTGTTGCAACAATATCAAATGTAGCATATGCTCTTGGCTCAGCAGGAAAAATATGGTTTACATAGGCAGGGTTGTTTGTTAAGGGTATGTAAAACTCCTGTCCCAGTCCATTTGCGCCTTTTAGTGCAAAAATTTCATTGTTATTACTATTGTTAACTTCATAATAGGCTGTTATCGGAATATCCGACTCAATATAAATTCCTTTATTCTGCACGCTGTTGATAACATTATTCTCTATTATGTTTTTAATGTTGTTTGGGGCAACATCCAATACAATGCTAGCTGCTGAATTTGCAGGAATTGTAATTGGTGCTATTGTTAGCCCCGCTGCCGGTACCGATACATTAACAGTACAGGGCAGCGTTTTGGATGTATTGGTAAATCGCAATGTAGGGCCAGCATCGTTATGCTGTGATGTAACTTCAGGTGCGGCGAACCAAAACTTGGTTCCGGTCTGAGCCAGCGTGCTGTTTATTAATAGTGTTGCAAATAGGAGTATAAAGAATAGTTTTTTCATTGTAATATTATTTCTTATTAATAACATTCCGAAAAGAAAGTAATAATAAGCAATGAAAATAAGTGTAAAATGAGATGTACATCCGCGAAATGAAGTTGATTATATTCCGGGATCCCTGTCAAATTTGCATATAATAGTTTAATTTAGCAGCTGACAGGATAGTGTGTTTCAATAGTTATACTGTTATACTTTCCTAAAGGGCAAACTGACCTATATCTTACAAGCCATTGAACCAATTTCCGGTCTGTCCGTTTAATACCTGATAAGAATAATTAAACTTAAATCATATAATGAACTCTGTTGAATCAAAGCCGAATGTCAAATTCAAATCGGTTACTATTACTTCGAATACTGAAATTTCCCCTTCTGTTTTTCTTCTTTCATTCAAACGCGATTTTATCTTCAAAGCCGGACAGGTGCTTGGTTTAGCCATATCGCCAAATGATGATGCAAGGCTTTACAGTATAGCCAGCGGTGAAAACGACGACACAATCGATATACTCTATAATATTAAACCCGGTGGCAAGCTAACTCCCAACCTGGCAGAATTAAAATCCAATGATACGTTGTGGATCACGGTTCCTTTTGGCACCTATACCGGATCGGCCGAGGCCGCATACTGGATTGCAGCAGGAACCGGAATCGCCCCTTTTTACAGTATGTACCGTTCAGGATTGGGGGGCAATAAAACCCTTATTCACGGATCAAGTACTCTTGAGGCATTTTATTTTAATGAAGAATTGTCTCCTGAAATGGGTCCCCGATATGTGCGCTGTTGTTCGCGGCAGCAAGGCGAAGGCGTTTTCCATGGTCGCGTTACACAATATCTTGAAGAAATAGATACTCTTCCCGGGGATCAAAAGTATTACCTTTGCGGCAGCGCCGAAATGGTTGTTGAATGCAGGGAGATTCTCCTGGGTAAAGGAATTGCTTTCAGCAACATAGTAGCCGAAATCTATTTTTAAAATATAAATGTCAGTAACCGATACTTCTGTACAAAAAGAGCATCTGCTTGGCAAAACCCTTTCGGATTTGAAACTTATTGCCGGGCAGCTTGGCCTTCCTGCTTTTGTTGCCACCCAACTGGCATATTGGCTTTATAAAACGGATATTCAGTCGTACGATGAAATGACGAATATTTCGAAGAAAGCCCGCTTGCTTTTAGCTGAGCATTATGATCTGGGTATTGTTGCATCCATTAAAGTGCAGGAATCATCTGACGGCACTAAAAAGTATCTATTCCCGGTCAGCAATCATAAGTTTATCGAAACGGCTTTCATTCCTGAAGCAAAACGGAATACACTTTGTGTTTCGTCGCAGGTGGGCTGTAAGATGGGTTGTTTGTTCTGTGCCACCGGCAGACAAGGGTTCCAGGATCAGCTTTCATCAGGGCAAATTCTCAACCAGTTACGTAGTTTGCCTGAGCGGGATCAGATCAGCAATATCGTATTTATGGGTATGGGCGAGCCTTTCGATAATGCTGAAGAGGTAATGAAGGCCCAGGAGATACTGACGGCTGACTATGGTTTTGAACTTAGTGCCCGCCGGGTAACTGTTTCAACTATTGGCATTGTACCGGCCTTGGAAGTGTTTCTGAAAGAAAGCAAATGCAACCTGGCTGTAAGTGTACATTCCCCCTTCGACGATGAACGCCGCCGCTTGATGCCCATACAGCATGTTTATCCTATTAAAGATGTTATTGATACAATTAACCGTGCCGACCTGGGTAAATACAGACGTGTATCAATAGAATATATCGTTTTTGGTGAATTGAATGATACGCAGAAGCATGTGAAAGAACTCGCCAGGCTTTTAAATAAAACACGTTGCCGTATCAACCTGATCCGTTTTCACCCGGTACCAAATGTGCCGCTTCCGCCTACTAACGAAGATCGCTTACTTGAGTTCCAGAAAGCACTTATTGCTAAAGGAATAGTAACTACAATAAGGGCTTCGCGCGGGCTTGATATTGATGCAGCCTGTGGTTTGCTTTCGACCAAAGCATTGGTGCAACGCGAAAATACAGATTTTTGGTAACTGATGTATTTCATAATGAAATACTTGTTACTTTTGTCCTACTTATTAATAGATCTGCTTGATGATCGTGAACCCTACGATATTATTGGTCGAAGACTCAGATTCTGACCGTCTTTTATTCTCAAAATATTTAAAGCAAATAGGGTATGACTGTATATGCATGGATAGTGCCGATAAGTTAATAGCCCATATCGATAGTATTGAAACCAGCATTATTCTTATGGATATCGAAATGCCGGGTATTAACGGTCTTGAGGCTGCCACTTTGCTTAGGAAACGGCAGGAAATCAATGGGAATAAACATATCATCATTGCCCTGACTGCCCATAATGATGATAACATTATGAGTATTGTGGCCCAAGCCGGGTTTGACGATTATCTGCAAAAACCAATTACAAAACGGGAACTTAAAATGAAGTTATCCCGCTATGTTTCAACTGATCCTGATTACTGCACATCCGATTCTGATTCAAAATCAGAAAATTGCAATCTTAATGGCAAACTCTATTCGCTTGAAATGTTTGAAGCTGATGATCCCGAATTTGTACAATCCATCGTTGAAATGTTTGTTACTAATACGCCCGGCTCAATAGAATCAATCAGGAAAGCTTTTGAAGTAAACGAGATGGAGACTGTAAGACAACTGGCGCATAAACTTAAACCGCATTTTTCGTTTTTCGGTGCAGCCGGCTTGCAGCAGACCTTCCAGATGATTGAAGACCTGGCAAAGTTAGGTCAGGATGATGGACAACTCCCTATGTTGATCAGCTGTGCTGAAAAAAATACCACCCTTATGGTTGCGCAAATGAAAGCTGATCTGCTTTCATAGTATATTAGTTTCAATTCCCACGCATTCTGCATTTATTTGCAATCCCGGTTTTTTTTAAACGTCTTCAGCAGCCTTTACTGCTTTTTTTTCTGTACTGATATTCCTGTTTTATTGATTGGAATACAAAGATTGTTTTTTGTTATTTTGCCGTGTTGATTTAATCTTTTTAACTGTGATTTCTTTCTTATCAGGTTAAAGTGGCATGAATCAGGTAATATTTAAAAAACACCGTATAGTCTTGCAATTAATTAATCCGGGCTAATTCGCATTGTGTGAATACCTTACGAAATAATTAACCAAAAATCAATTCTGAACATTTATCAAAATAGGCCATACCGATACCATAATTTTAAATGAAAAATCTTACTGAAGGACACAGCGGAAGTCTTATTTTTAAGTTTGCCATGCCGATGCTTATTGGTAATGTGTTTCAACAGTTATACAATATTGTTGACAGCATTGTAGTAGGCCGGTATGTGGGTAAAGAAGCACTTGCAGCTGTAGGTGCATCGTTTCCTCTTATTTTTATGCTTATTTCCTTCGTTGTTGGCGTTGCCATGGGTACCACTATAATTATTTCGCAGTATTTCGGGGCGAGAGATATGAAAATGGTAAAGCGTTCAATTGATACCATGTATATTTTTCTTTTCGTGGCGTCTATCATTGTAACTATACTGGGGATTACGCTCAGCGGACCTATTTTCAGGTTGATTAATCTGCCAGAAGATGTTATGCCACAGGCGATTGCATATTTCAATGTTTATCTTTCCGGGATGATTTTCTTTTTCGGGTTCAACGGTATAAGTTCCGTTTTACGCGGTCTGGGTGATTCGAAAACACCCTTGTACTTTCTTATTATTTCGACCCTCACAAATGTGGCACTCGATCTGCTGTTTGTGGCTGTTTTCAAATGGGGTGTAGCCGGTGCTGCATGGGCTACCGTAATATCACAGGCGGGCGCTTTTATAACGGGTATCATTTATCTTAACCGAACACACGAAATAGTAAAACTCAACAGCCTGAAACTGGTATTCGACAGGGCTATTTTTAAAAAGAGCCTTATGATCGGACTTCCAACCGGCCTTCAGCAGACTTTTGTTTCGCTGGGAATGCTCGCAATTACGCGCATCGTAAATGGTTTTGGAACCGACGTTTTGGCCGCCTACAGTGCCGCAGGCCGGTTGGATTCTATTGCAGGATTGCCAGCCATGAATTTTGGCGCAGCGCTTTCAACCTTCGTTGGACAGAACCTGGGAGCAAACAAACCCGAAAGGGTGAAACAGGGCTTAAAGGCAACCTTTATGATGTCGGGGGCATTGGCTTTTTTCACCAGCCTGTTCGTGATTATATTCCGCAATCAGCTTATCCATCTTTTTACGGATGATGCCGCTGTTATTGCCATTGGGGCTCAATATCTTGTGATTGTAAGCTCATTCTATATCTTTTTTTCAACGATGTTCGTAATCGGGGGAGTTATGCGTGGCGCAGGTGATACGATTATCCCTATGTTTATTTCGCTCTTTGCACTATGGGCCGTGCGCATACCTGCAGCATGGATACTTTCGCGTTATTTCGGAGTGAATGGTATTTGGTGGTCGATCCCTGTGGCATGGTTTATCGGGATGACACTTTCGTATCTCTATTATTTAAAAGGAAACTGGAAAAACAAAGTGGTAGTGAAGCCACATATGATGGTACCTGATGAGGTGATTGTTGATTAAAGGGATTTATGATTTACGATTTACAAAGTACAATTTACGATTCCTTCCATTCGTACCTCGTCATTCGTAATTCGCAATAAATTCCTTTCCTAATCGTACCTCGTCATTCGTAAATCGTAAATTAAGATACTTTCCCTGTTTTCCTTTAACTTTTAACTATCTAAAAAGAATAACTCACCCCTCCCAGCAAATTAACTCCGTACGAACGGTAATTATTCCAGCGGTAATATTTGTTATTAGCCAGGTTATTGACATTAAGCCAGAACGATAAAGATTTGGTAAACCTGTATTCGACTCCCAGGTTAAGATCGGTCCAGCCTTTTAATTTCTGAGCTTCAAATTTAAATTCAGGTCCTCCAAATCCCGGATCGATTATTCGTGCCGGAACAAATGCCCATACAGGGCCATTGAAAACGGCTTTGGCAGTAATTACGATTTTATTTTGGACATCGTACCTGCCCGAGAATTCAATTTCATAAGCCGGTTTGTACCAGGCATATTCCTGGTTGGTTTTATAATGCGTGTAAGTTCCGTTAAGCGCCAGGCGCAGATGCTCTGATTTAATAAATTCAAGTTCACCTTTAATTTTTACCGAACTCATATTATCGTACAATAAAGTAAAACTGTTAAGCAGGTAGGCGCTGGTATCGGTTACAAAAAACGGGTAGTTTTCATAAGTGTCGCTGGTTATGCTTCCGTTAAAATTGAAACTGCGGCTGATATTGCTTTGGAATCCGCCGTATATTTTAAACCTGTTATTTACAAAATCCCATGGCATTACAGGGCTGATAAATAAATTCTGTTCGGTAGTGTTATGCAGCGAAGTGCGTTCAATACCACCGCCGATACCGGCATAAATTTTCAAAGCTTCGGGAATAAGTTCCAGCTTTCCTTCTGCAACTGGATTCAGATGCCCTGTGGAGGAGAGCGTATCAGAAGCAATAGTCAGCTTTAATCCTGCCATCAGGCTGTATTCGTTTACTTCGGCTTTTATAAACGGATTGATCAGCAAAATTCCGCTGTTGGCATTGCCGAGTGAATTGCCCTGGTTCAAATGGCTGTAGCTTGCTGTAATGCCCAATACCTGGTCATTGTCAATTTTGAAAAGGTCGTAGCGTTTATCGACAGTTGCCGATAATTGCACATTGCTTTCTTTGCTTTCGTACATACCGCCCATATAGTAATACGAAAGCCCGAAAGTATGATTTAGTTTATCCTTGCTTTTATAAGTGCTGCCGAAGGTTGCCTCCGCACCGGCAGTAAAGTAATGTTGCTTTACATCATACTTGTTAATTAAAGTGTCATGGAAATCAGATGGTTTGTATCCATACAGGTGAAATCCGTCGCGGTTGTAAAACGCTTTTCCGCTAAGGGAATGCTGGTCGAAATATCTTGTTACGTTTACGTCAGCTTCGTTACGACTGTTATCAGGCGGACCATAATCCTTTATTTTGCCTGCAGCCGACTCATGTTTGAGATGCACCGAAGTAAGATATTTTTTTGATCGCAGCGAACTCATAAACAATTCGCCATATAATGCTGAATAGTTGCCGGCGCCCCCTCGGATATAGTTCCTGTAGAGCTTACTTAGCGGTTCGGCAACCAGGTTTACTGCCGGTAATGGATCAATAACGGGCCTAACATCGGCCAGGCGAGGCATGATAGTATAATTCATCACGGGAACGGAGGCAATGCTGTCGTCGATAGAAGGGTTACTTCCTATTTTGAAGGCATCGGGAATAATAGGATTGTAAGGTGCCACTACCGTAATTTCTTCATTATAGGTCTTAACCTGCGCTATGGCGGATGTTGAAACAGCTAATGCCAGGCAACAAACCAATGTTGAAAGTATGTTTTTATATCTTGAGGTTCTCATATGCTTTTGTACTATTTTTTTAACAACTTACCGGGTTGATATTTACGGGTTCGGTTATTTGGTTTCGCCGATGGCAGCCAGTTTCTCGCGTGCAACAGCAACCAGGTCCTTGCCTGCGTAGTTATCGATAATGCTTTGAAGGGTTTGCTTTGCCTGGAAAAGGTTGCCTCTTTTCACATATACGTCTGAAAGCAGCAGAAATCCTTTCGCAACCCAGTAATCGTAAGAGGCATAGTTTTCGGACAATGCAAATACTCCTTTTTCGCACTCATTGTATTTTGCGTTTTCAAAATCAAGTTGTGCCAGCATATATTTTGCTTCGGCAGCCATTTCGTTTTTCGAGAGCTTAACTGTTTCTGCATATTCCTTTCGGGCAAGGTCAGTGTTAGCAAGAGCATACGCTGAACGGGCGATAGTAATATGAGCTTCGGTTGACAGGTTTTCGGAAAGTTTATCGAGGGTGAGCAGTTTTTGTGCTGCTTGTATGGCGAGTCCATAGCGTTTCAAGGCATAGTTACACTGCATTTGCCCGGCCAGGGCATTCATGATCATGCCCGGCTGATCGGTGGTTTCTTCGAGCTGTATATAATTCCCGAGAGCAGCCTCAAAATTACCGTTCACATGGTTGATCTGAGCTGCCCGGGAAGCGGCATTAGCCGTAAAACCTGAGCGTTGGCGGCTTAAAATGAATTCGTAACCCTTCAGGGCTTTGTCGGTACGCTGAGCACGGTAATCACATTCAGCCTGGTAAAAGTTTGCCTGCAGTATAAATGAGCCTTCAGGGAATTTGCTGATATACTTTGTGAATCCTTCGATCGCTTTATCGCAATTGCCGTTCATATACTGATTTTCGGCAGCATTATAACTGAGCGAGTCCTGCTCGGAACGCGAGATGTCGGCTTCCGGAACTTCTTTGGTGAAATCGACATACTCATCCACCTTGTTCATTTCCACGTAAATACTTTTAACACTACCCAGGGCTTCTTTCGATTCAGGAGTTCCCGGATAATCTTTGGCAACTTTCTTCAGTATGTCCAGGGCTTCCTGGTCGCGGTTCTGGTTAAAGTACATAAGCCCGGTTTTAAGCAGTGATTTTTTCACATAAGGACTGTTCGGAAACTCTTTAACCACACGCTGGAAGTAATTCATCGCATCATTGTCCTTACCAGTAACACTATAAGTTACCCCGATTTCATATAATGCATCATCGGTGTAGGATGACTTACTGAAGGATTGAAGCATTTTGCGTAATGTGGCAATTTTATTTGGCATATTGCCTTGCACACCATAGCAAATACCAGCCTGGAAAAGAGCATAATCCGCATCATTACTCCTTGAGGCCGCGGCCTTCAGATAATAATCTATAGCTGTTGAATATTCCTTGGTCATAAAATAACAATCGCCCAGGCGGAGGTTGGCATCACCGGCCAGTTTAGCATCCGTTTTCTTTTCCGACAGATATTTACGGAAGCTTGCAGCAGCTTTAGGGTAATCCTTCTTTTTGAAATAACAATAACCGATGTTGTAGTTTGCGGTATTATACAATGCCACATTCATAACACCTGGCGTTACCAGGAATTTGGTAAAGGCATCAATTGCCTGGTCCCAGCGTGCTGTTCGGTAATAAGCTTCGCCCGTCCAGTAGGAGGAAAGCGCTTTTATTGTATTATCGGAAGTGAGTTCGCGGGCTTGAGCAAAGAGCTTGATTGATCCGTCATAATCGGATTCATTAAACACTTCAATGCCGCGGTAATAGGCTATTTTCTGGTAAGCGGCATCAAGCCGGGCACTACGCTTTTTAATATTCTGAATACTTTGAAGCGCGCTCTTGTAATTTTTGGTAAGCAGGTATAAATCAGCCAGATAACCGTAAAATTCATCACGGCGGGCCGATTCGGGGTATTTATTTAGATATTCCTGTATGGCGGTAACGGCTTCGTTATAGGGATTGTATGAAAGTTCAACGGCTAATTTTGCGTAATTAAACAGCGCATCTTCAGTTAACGCGGGATCTGCTTTGATTTTATAAGCCGAATTAAATGCGTTAAATGCAAAGCGTTTCTGATTGGTTTTAATGTAGCAGTCGCCAAGGTGATAATAGGCATTCTGCGAAAGGGTATCCTGCGCTGCCGCTACCAGCTGGAAGTATTTAATAGCTTGCGGATAATTGGCATTTTTGTAGTTTGCAAAAGCGATTTCGTAGTTATCGGCGGGTGAAACCCCGGATGGTTTTGAGTCGAGATACTGATTGAAATATTTAAGTGAAGTTTTGTAATCGCCCTGATGGAAATAGGCATCTGCCGTGAGGCGGGCGATTTCGGCGGTTTTCTTATCATTGCCCATTTGGAGCAATGGCATCGATTTGGCAAGAAGTTCATCGTACCGGCCCTGCAATGCGTAGATCTGCACAATATAATAATTCACTACGTCGCGGAAGGTTTCATCAGTGGAAACAAGCTCGAAATGTTTCAGTGCGGTTTCGTAATCTTTATTGGTGTATGCAATGTGTGCATAATAATAGTTTGCCGGTATATTGTATTTGTTTGGCTTTTCAGTGAGCAAAGCAAAGTTGTCACGTGCTTTTTCCAGGTTGCCGGTTTTAAAATAGGCATACCCCGATTTGAAAAAATATTCGTTCTGCTGTTCCGGTGATAATTCAAATCTGTCGACTTGATTAAAACTATTCAGGGCATTACGGTAATCTTTATTTGCCAACGATAGTTTGCCAAGTTCAAAGTAGGCATCATTTACCTGAGCATTCTGAGGATAGTCCTCAATAAATTTATCAAAGCGCTTTGTTGCATCGGGATGAAACAGTTGCGCTGCACACATGGCAGCATAATATTCGGAACCTGCCTGTATATTCGATTTTTCTCCGGTGGCCAGTTCATCAAACATGACTTGTGCGGAACCGTATTTTGCCTTGTTAAAAAGGTCAACGGCCTGATCGTATGTGGCTTGCGGGTTACTGTATATACTTGTTTTTTGAGCTGAGACCTGCATGCAAATGCTCGATATCAGTATGAAAACGGATGTGGTTAAGACGCGGGTTATATTCATAATTATATGCTGGAATATCAGGATTAAAGGTAAAGCTTAAAGTAAATGGCTTCGGGTAAGTCCGAGGTAACTTATTAACAGTTATAACTTGAAAACTTAACGCTTCCGGATCAGGTATAGTATATGGTTATGAAGATTTGGGAAGTGAAAAAGTCAAAAAAATAGCTTATTGGGGCTTCGGTGAAAAAAAATCTGCCAATATGCACAAATTCAGACACAAATGAACACGAATGAAACAGACCTGTGGTAAAGCAGATTGAGACTAATTTTTAAAGATGGAAATTAAACGAGAGGCCTAATTCAGAATGGTTATTTTGCGGCTGTCAACCAGTCGGTTGCCGGATGTGATGCGGATAACATAGGTTCCCGGGGACAGGTTGTTTATATCCAGATATTCACTTGATTGATACATGGTCCTTTGCCAGTGCCTGCTTTCAATGCCTTCCATGTTAAATAGTCTGATATCCAGGTTTTCCGGTTTTGTGAACTTTGTTGATAAAATCAGCTGTTTGGAATCAGGTGCGGCATACATGTTCAGCTCTTTTGAAAATGCAATACTTTCAATACCCAGGCCACTATATACAAACGTAAGATTGTCGATCCACATGGTTGAACCTGTATGCACAATTCCATCAAGCGGGTTGGAGTTAATAAAAAGCATGTTTATTGTATCAGGAGCTTCCGATAGCTTGTAGGTAAGCGGTATTTCGAAATATGTCCATGTAATAATAGTTCCCATTTTACGTATAGCTCCGTATCCGATGGTATCACGTGTTCCATTGTTCCATTTGGTAAGACCCCAGCCCATGGCACAGGTATCGTTGTTTACCGGCTGGTATTTAAAATAGCCGGTGAGTTTCTGTGGCTTACCTGTGAAAGGATAACCGCCGGTTATCGAAGCTGTCTGGGCAACCGGGTCGATTTTGAGAATGCCCAGGGTAAGTACCCCCGGTAAGGTGACAGTTTGATTGATCGGAAATCCTATGGTCTTGGTAACTACTGTGAGTTTTGCTGAAGCCGTTCCCTGTTGCGGGCCGGATACATCTTTAGTAACTGTGGAAAAATCAACTCCGAGAACACTCTGATTGGTGGTATTCCAATTGTCGGGCTCATTGCCTGACCAGGATTCAAAACTTCCGTTTGGAACTTGCTGTGCGATACTGTTAATGCAGGTCAACAGGAGAATAAATACTACGCTTAGGATTCGATTCATGGAGTTGCTTTTTATCAACAAAACAAATAAAAGTTGAGAATGTTAGCTATGCGTGATAAATTTCATTTCAAACCGTATAAAAATGCATCATTAATGCCAAAAAGCTAAAAATTTAATTCCTATATCTCACATCGTACATCCGACATTCAAGATCCGAAATCCACTAAAAATGCAACGCTTAGGTGACAACCCTGTAAGCAGGATTCTGTTCCTTCGGACCTGTTGCCGGCCCTCCGGCTTCCATCATTTATCTGGGACCGCCATCACTGACGGCCTCTAACGACCTACCCCCCGGGCATCGGGCGAGCAACCCTTACAGTAACCGCTTGCGCGGCACTACTCCCGGTATATTTGGTCTTTCAACCCATAAGGTTTACCCTCATGCTGCATTGCTGCAACACAGCGTGGGCTCTTACCCCGCGTTTTCACCCTTATCACGCCGAAGCGTGACGGTATATTTTCTGTGGCACTTGCTGTTTCCACGGTGTTCAGCCGCAGAACCTTCCCGTTAGGAAGTATGGCGCTCTGTGTTGTCCTGACTTTCCTTACCCGCGGACAAGCCGGGATACGATAGAACAGGTTGTCACCAATGCAAAGATACGGAAAAATAAGGAAACAAGGACCAGGGATCAAGAACCAAGAATCAAGAACCAAGTTAAGGGAATTGATTCACAGTCAATTTGAAACATTGTAACTCTGAACCGAGCGTAGCGAGCTCAGCGAAGCTAAACCCTGAAAAAGACAAGGAGAGCGGGAGAAATGGAGAAGGGGAGATATGGAGAAATAGCAAACTTTCAATC
>JBBSBT010000034.1:0-12677 GCA_038250985.1 Bacteroidales bacterium | reverse complement strand
GGCCCTGGCAAACATACAGGAGAATTTTGAACTCAGGAAGGAAAACATAACCCTGAAGGAAGCCGTAACCGAAAAGTATGCCTTTTCGAACCTTATCATTGGTCAAAGCCAACCATTGAAATCCGTATTTGCGCTTATGCAAAAGGCACTGAATAATAATATCAGTGTTTCCATATATGGAGAAACTGGGACAGGTAAAGATTTAGTAGCTAAGGCCTTACATTATAATTCGGTAAGGAATAAGTATCCTTTTGTTGCCATCAACGTAAGTGCAATACCGGCCGATCTGATTGAAAGCGAGTTGTTTGGACACGAGAAGGGCGCTTTTACAGGAGCAATATCCCAGCGGATAGGAAAGTTTGAAGAAGCCAATAAGGGAACTCTCTTTCTCGACGAAATCTCGGAAATGGACCTGAACATGCAAAGCAAGATGCTAAGGGTACTGCAGGAAAGAGAAATAATACGGGTAGGATCCAACAAAGAAGTGAAAATTGATGTACGCATCATTACAGCCTCAAACAAGGACCTGGCAGTCCTGGTGAAAGAAGGATCTTTTCGTATGGATTTGTACTACCGGCTAATGGGACTGCCCATCAATCTGCCGCCACTGCGTGAAAGAGGCAGTGATATTCTGTTGCTTGCCAATTACTTCGTGAAGTTGTTTTGTAAGGGGAATAGTATGACATTAAAAACACTTTCGGCACAGGCACAGAAAAAAATACTTGCATACAGATTCCCCGGCAATATCAGGGAACTGAAATCAATTATCGAATTATCGGTGATACTTGCGGAAGGGGACATCATACAGCCTGATGATCTGCAGATACAGGCTGCCCATGAAGAATCCAATATATTTGAGCAGGAACTCACCATGGAAGAGTACAATGTGAAGATCCTCAGTCATTTTTTAACTGTGTATAATAAAAATGCCATACAGGTTGCTAATAAGCTGGATATAAGCAGGGCAACGGTATATCGCATGATTGCCAAACACAATCTCTAAGCCGGATTTTCAATCCTCAGGCCGGACAATCAGACTTTCTTGTAATTCAAAAGTGCTTTAATTGATATTCCTCACCATGGAAATATTACTTTTCATGGCATGAACCATTAATGTATGTTAGTTATTCTCATCAATGGTTACATTCAGGGTATAATCCTGATATATCAGAGAGTCGATTGACGATCAGTAAGATTAACCACGTATTACTCATATTGCTCTCTTATGGAATTCTATAGCGAAACTGATGGACTCCTGCTCGAATTAGCACTCACAATTGGTGAAAATACCGGCTTTGACCTGCTGCGGCTTACAATGCCGTTTTTTACCAAAAAGATGAATTGTAACGGAACCATGGTCATTAAATGCATAGATGATGTCGATTCGGTTTCGTCTCAGGGCTTTAAGCAGGAAGAACAAGAGCTATTAATGAAACAGGCTGAGGTATTGTATGCAGGATTTCCCGGGACGGGGCAATCCGCACTTATTAATGGGGAAACCGATACTATTCATATATTTCAACTTTCCGGTTTTGGCTTGCTGGCTCTTCGTTTCCGCGAAATACCCACTTCCGGTTTTATTCAAAAGCTTCTGCCAGTCTTGAACCATTTGGCAAAAGCTTGTAGCATATCGGAGAAACTGATAAATATGTATTCGGAGAAGGAGCAATACAGCAAGGAGCGAAGCCTGCTTCACGCTGTAATTCAGAATATTCCTGATCCTGTGTATGTAAAAGATACCGAAGGAAGAAAAATAATTCTTAATAAAGCAGAAGCAGAACTCCTGGGGAAAACAGATATATCAGAAGTTATAGGCCAGAAAGATTCAGATTTCTATCCCGAAAGCATTGCGCTGAATACAGAATTGGAAGATCAGATGATCATCAGTTCCGGTAAGCCCGTTATTCACAGGGATGGTATTCTTACTACCCACGGCGGGAAGAAAATATGGGTACAGGGGACAAAAATTCCGCATTTCGATGAAAATGGCAAAGTGACAGGCATCATCGGGATAAGCCATGATATTTCGGCTTATAAACAGATTGAGAATGAAGTCAGGGTTGTTGCCGAAAAGTACCAGTCCATTTTCAATTCCTTTGTCGATCTGTATTATCGCACTGATTTCAAAGGTATTATCCTTGAATTATCTCCTTCGGTTTATCAACTGGCAGGTTATAAACACGGAGAGTTGGTTGGGAAACCGGTAACGCAGATTTATGCTGATCCCGAACGAAGAAACCGCATGATAGAACTGCTGATTGAAAACGGATCTGTAAATGATTTTGAGAACCTGCTGATTCATAAAAGCGGTGAGTATATTCCTGTGTCCATTACCTGCCACCTGGTCAGAGAATCGGATGGAAAGCCCGGTTTTATTGAAGGAACCGTACGTGATATATCAGAACGGAAACACGCGGATGAAAAACTTAAGAAACTGCTGAATCTCCAGAACCTGCTCACCCACCTGGCTACTGAATTTATTAATATCCCTGTCGAAAACAGTAACGAAGCAATTGGTCGTTTACTTTCGGCTATCGGGAAAGGTAATGATATTGACCGGGTTTATGTTTTCGGATACGATTTCGCTAAAGGAACCCTTTCGAATACCCATGAGTGGTGCGCGGATGATATTTTGCCTGAAATAGATAACCTGCAACAAATTTCCATTGAGTTATTCCCATCTATGCTCGAATTACATAAAAATGGGGAGATGATGATGATTCCTGATGTGAGCAAGCTCGACAGGAATGATCCACAATATAAAATATTTGGATCACATGGCGTAAAATCGCTTGTAACCATCCCGCTTATGCTGAACGGGGAATGCCTGGGATTAGTTGGTTTTGATGCGTTGAAAAATGCTAAAGTTTGGAGCGAGTATGAAATTGTTTTCCTGCAGATATTGGCTGACCTTGTATGTAATATAACCGACAGGAAAAGAAAAGATGAAGCCCTGCAAAACCGGGAGGCCTCGCTGAAAGCTATTTTCAACAACGTTCCTTTCCAGATGTGGCTTAAGGATGTGGATAGCAAATACCTGGCTGTTAATACACCTTTTATGGACTATTTCAGTATTGCCGGCGAAGAGGATATTATCGGGAAAGATGCAATGGATGTATGGCATGATGATGTTGCCGTCCATTTTATTGAACAGGATCAACTTGTAATGCAGAACAGTGAAATGAGCAGTGTAGAAGAACTTATCGATTTTAAGCATAAAACCGCATGGTTTGAGATATTCCGAGCTCCTATTATTGATCAAAACGGGCAATTGCTGGGAACCACCGGCATTGCGAGAGATATTACAAGCAGGAAATCGGCTGAAGAAACCTTGCGGAAAGCTGTTGAAACCGCTGAGGCCGCTACCGAGGCTAAGAGCAAATACCTGGCAATCATGAGCCACGAAATACGAAATCCGCTTAATGCCGTTGTCGGGATGGTTCGCATGCTGCACGAAGCAAGTATGAAAGGACCTGAGAATAAACTTATTGAGAATATTAAAACTTCATCTGATCATCTTTTAATGATTGTGAACGATATACTCGATTTCTCAAAAATCGAATCCGGCGATATGATCCTGGAAGATACCGCTTTCGATATTCATGATGTTGTAAAAAGAATTTTTAATTCAAATGTGTATATCGCCAGGGAAAAGCAAATCGATCTGAACTTTTCGGTAGACAAACAAATCGGGCACGCGCATAATGGTGATCCTTTAAGGCTTCAGCAGGTTTTGGGTAACCTGGTGAGCAATGCTATAAAATTTACACAACAGGGTAAAATAGACATACGTTGTGAACTGGAAGACAAAACCGAACAAAGTATCAGGGTGCGTTTCGAAGTGCAGGATTCAGGAATAGGGATAAATTCGGAAAACACGGAGCGGATATTTGAAAGCTTTAAGCAGGAAGATAATACGATCGCGAGGATTCACGGAGGCTCGGGGCTTGGCCTAGCTATCAGCAAACAAATTGTTGAATTAATGGGAGGTACTCTCAGCGTTGAAAGTATCAGGAATGTCGGGAGTAAATTTTTCTTCTCCATTGAGCTGAAGATGGCCGAAGCAGGATCATTGCAAAATATGGGTATAGAAAGAAATGCTACACAATATTCCCTAAAGGGTTATTCTATTCTTTTGGTTGAAGATAACAAGCTGAACCAGATATTGGCGACTACGATTCTTGAAAAATGGGGCGCAAGGGTGGTTTTGGCAGGCAACGGACAGCAAGCAATTGAAATACTGGCAAATGACTCGTTTAATATTATTCTGAGGGATATTCAAATGCCTGTAATGGATGGGATGACTGCCAGCAAAATAATCCGTGAGGAATTACAGCTGACTACCCCTATACTGGCGCTTTCGGCCAATGTTATTAAAGGCATCGTTGAAAAATGTGCTGAAGCCGGAATGCAGGGATATATTTCAAAACCTTTCGATTCAGATGATCTGTACAGGAAAATTAATTCCCATATTTCGAGAATTGAAATCATGAATGAAAAACAACTGGAGTTTGATCCGGATATAATTGTTGCAGATGTTTCGAGGCTCGAAAAGATGATGGGTTCAGACCCCGTACAGTTGAATATAATGCTGCATAAATTTCTTGAAATAACACCGGCCTATCTGGCAGAATTGAATTCAGGTGATTTGGCAAACGATCTGGCAGCCATTGCAGCTGCTTCGCACAAAATAAAATCAAGTATCGACCTGGTTTCGAAACCGGTAATGCGTGAGCTTATTCTGAATATAAATCACAGCAGCAGGGAAGATGGCGATCTCAGAGAAGTTAAGCCCCTGATCAGGCAATTTAATTCCTATTACAAATTACTTGAAAACCAGCTGCGTGAGGAAATACAGGCAGAAAGAATTTTCGGGAAAGTGGGCTGATGAGTTTTGAAACCAGCCTGTTATGTCCGGGCTTCCAGGCGTGTTTTCCGGTGCAGGAGAACCATGAAAACCAGGCTGATTGTAAAAAATACTGTAATTGCCAGTACCGAATACCTCATGCTGCCTGTAATAGCTTCAATAACACCAAAACTAAAAGTTCCGGCAACCGTAGCCAGTTTTTCCATCACATCATAAAAACTGAAAAACGAAGTATGATCGGTGGTTTCGGCGGGCAACATTTTTGAATAGGTACTCCTTGCCAGCGATTGCGAACCGCCCATCACTATGCCGATAAAAAATGCGGCTATTACAAATTGAATGGCGTTGGAAATAAAATACGCTCCAATGCAAATCAGTGTCCATGCAACAATTGTGATCATAAGGGCGCGGAGGTTACCGATCTTTTCCGAAATACGCGCAAACATCCAGGCACCTAACATGCCTACCAACTGAATTACCAATATAGTTGGAATCAGTACGTCTTCTTTCAGTCCCATTTCCTTTTCGCCGTAAGTAGCTGCCATAAACATGGTGGTGAGCAGTCCCATCATCATAAAGAAAAACCCGGTAAGGTATACACTGAGTTTGTATGATTTTTTTATCTGACCGAAAACCAGTCGTAATTCTCTATAACCATTGGTAAGCACCGATTCCCTTTGTATCCTTTTCCGGAATGTGTATTTAGGTAAGCGGCTGAAAGTGATCTGCGAAAATGCGATCCACCAGATAAAGACACTCAGAAACGATATGCGGGCCGGTAATGAACTGTCGGCTCCAATGCCAAAGAATGCCGGTTTCATGATCATCAGCAGGTTAAAAAGCAGCAATACAACGCCCCCCAGGTAACCCATTGCATAACCGCGGGCGCTGATACGGTCCTGGTCTTCAGGTTCTGCTATTACGGGAAGGAACGAATTATAAAAAACAATACTTCCGCCATATCCTATGGTGCCTAACGCAAAGGCAATTACACCGAGTTCAATATGATTTTTATCAAAGAAAAATAAGGCGCCGCATGCTGTAGCGCCAATAAGTGTAAAAGCGCGCATAAATCCTTTGCGTCGCCCGGTATAGTCGGCCATGGACGAAAACATGGGCGAACCAATGGCTACCAGGAGGTAAGCGGCTGCAATAGCCCACGAATACAGGACCGTATTTATTACCCGCGCCCCGAAAAACGATACCGTGAAATCGTCGCCGGTGCGGGTTACCGTGTTGTAATAAATGGGGAAAATGGCCGATGCAATAGTTAGCTGGTACACTGAGTTGGCCCAGTCGTACATAACCCATCCACGCACTACGCGCTTATCGCCTTTCACAATGGCCTGAACATCTTTGCGTTTTATCAAATTTGCCTCCTGTATAAAAAACAGCTAATATAAAGATTTTCAGAATCAGGCTAAACTGCATTTGATAATTATCACTTCTAAATTTAAAAGTGAGGAATGCCTGGCGTAATTTTATATTTTTTATTCCCGAAAGTTGATTTTTGTTTTTCGACAAACTAAGTGTACAAATCTGTAATAAATTCTGGGTTCTGTCTTGTTATCTGAGGATACTGTTAACACAAAAACCCCGCTTTCGCGGGGCATTTGTTATCCTGTTCGGAAGTAAATTGGAATATCGGCTCCCTGACGAGTAAATATCAGGTTAATGTAGCATTGTATCCTGCTTTCTGCAGGTAACCCTGGTCGATGCCTTGGGTCATTGAGTTTATGAGCTGAGAGCCTTTATTCCGAAAATTTTGAATTTCTGTTTAAATATTTATTGAACTAATTTATTACAAGTTTATTCGTCGATCTGCCAGTTTTATTCTCTGTTACCAGTAAATAGGCGCCGCCTGTTAATCCGTTGATTGAAATTTGTTGCGATCCTATAATATCGAGACCTCCTGCGTTTTGCCATACCACATTTCCGCGCCTGTCAACCAGCTTCATCTGATCAATTACGGCTGACCCTTTCGATGGTTCGAGGGTAAAGTTTCCGTTGCTTGGATTTGGGTAAACGATATATGTATCGGTAACCGATGGATTATTGAAATGGATTTTAACATCTTTGGTGGCCGAACATCCGTTTGAATTGGTGACCGTAACGCTGGCGATTTTCCGGCCGTTTTCGGATGATACGGAGTCGATAAGAACGGATGCGCTTGTGCTTCCGGAAGGTTGCCAGATATAAGTCATGTTGCCGTTGATGGTTGCATCTAACTCAATGCTTCCTCCATTACTCACAATAGTGTCGGATGGAAGATTAATCACTGGTAAGGGGTTAATTTCAAGACTGATCGTTTTATCAACATCAGGGCAGCCGTCGAAACCTTTCAGAAGCATATGCAGCCGGGTGTTTTCGTTTTGAATATCAAGTGGTCCCGGATTATAAACAGCATTTTCAAGATTGGCGTCATCAAATTGTCCGTCGCCATCCGATTGCCATGTTACTGCAAAATAGTCCCTGGCTGTGGCTGATGTTCCGAAAACAGAATTAGCACACACCAAACCGCTTTCTGATACGTTGGCTGTAGCCTGATTATGTATCGGAAGATGGATATTATCGAGCCATGCAGCATCTTTACCGGATGTGCCGTTGGCATCTTTGGTATAACGCCATTCGAGCTGATGCATTCCGGGTTCAATTTTATAAATATGAAAGCTCCATTCCGTAAGCCCGCTCCATTCGCCGATGGTGGAACCATCAACCATAAACTGAAGTTTGTCACCCGCTTCACTCGAAGTTTTACTCCAGAAACTTACAAAATCACAGGTGGTAACTTCACAGGGATAAGCAAGCGATGAGAATTCATTGTTATTGATTTGTCCTGAGCGGATGGAATGTGTTCCCTCAAAATGCTCGGTGGCATCATTTTGCCAGTTTGTCGTTCCTGTTTCGCTCCAGCTTAAACGGCTTTTAAATACAGGCTCAAAATCTTCGTCAGGTCCGAATACTGTGGTGAAATCCATTACTTTGCTTTCGATGCTTCCAAAACTGTTTACCGAAACTACTTTCCAGTAATACTTTGAATTGTAATCAAAATTTAACTGAGTGTTAATATGAGCGTTTGTCAGTTTCTGACCGTTCACCAGGTTCGAAGGAGGATTGTCTGTTCCCAGGTAAAATAAATAATAATCAGGATCTGCGCCGTCACCGCTTCCCCACGAAAAGCTGCTGTTAATGGATTGTAATTTGCTGTGATTTATAGGGGTACACATTCCTGCAATTCCAGGGGTCTGTATAACTTTAACGGTTGCAATATAAGGCAGGTAATTGAGAGCCGTAATGGTTAACGTGATGTTGTCGCCCGAAACAGGTAAGTCAAGATAAATAGTGTTTGAACCTTCAGTAACGGCTGTTGTTCCCAGTATAATTCCCTGGCTGCTTAAGCAGGCAAACCCATCAGCAGCGTTACATGTAAACGAAAAGCTGATTTTTCCGGAACCTATATAATCTTTATGTTCAACAATAAATTTTTTAGGTGTTGAAGTGCGAACTCTTAGCGATGGGTCGCCGAACAGTATCCAGGTATCGGTAGTGGCGTACCCGGCTTTTCCATATACATCATTCATGCTCATCATTCCTTTTACAGAAATAGCTCCCATGGTCGACAGGTTTTCCTGGGGGGCACTCATTAATTCAGCTATTTTATCCTGGGCTTCCATAGGAGGGAAGCTGGTTTGTGATCCTGTTGCCATTAATGCGGCCAGGGCACCTGTAGGTTGCCCGTTGCTATTGGAAGCACGAAGCCAGCTTTCCGCAATACAATATCTGTTTACAAAATTTCCGTTTTCGCATGCAGCTGACCAGATAAGAGGATACTTACCGGTATTATTCAGATTTTCGACTATCGATTTTGTAATCGATCCGGTTTCCATGGTATTGGGTGAACCATGCCCGGTATAAATGATAACGCCTGTTCCCTGGTTGATTTTACTTATAATATCGTTGGTTGAGGGATTGCCGTTGGCATCACCTTCGCCCTGCGAACCGTCAAAAAACTCATTGGTTTGGCTGTAGGAAGTTGTTTTCAATACATTAAGCAGGTTGCGTACATGCTGAAAGTCTGATTCTCCGTCATCACCCGGGCTTAAAGTTGAAGCGATCCCTGTAGCAGTGGTTAACCAGGATGCATCTTCGACAGGGTTTTTCTCATACTCCATGGTGCGTTTTACCTGTACTTCGACATCTTTAACGGATTCGGCCGAAAACCTGCCAACCAATATATCCGGGTAATGATCGTCGCCGGCCAGGTATGAGTAATAATTATCACTTGCACCATATGGGTAAATATAAGTCGGAACCTGTTCCGCATCGCCGACCAGCAGCAGATATGCCAGGTCAGCATTGGTGTAATAATAGTTTTTTACAAAAGTATAGATATCATCTGCTTTTTTAAATTGTTCAGCCCCAACAATTACGGTCGATATCCCTGTTTGTCTTCTCCATTCAGCAAGGGGTTCAATGGCGTTTCTGAAAATTTCGGGGCAGATAATAAGCATACTGCCACGTGCTGACGGCAGTTGTCCTGATTTAAGCATGGACGTTTGCCTGTTAATAAAGTCAGCTTTAATTCCTTCTATTGGTTTTATCCTGTTGTCATTATCCAGCATGGGGTT
Organism: Bacteroidales bacterium; assembly: GCA_038250985.1. Classification (GTDB taxonomy): domain Bacteria; phylum Bacteroidota; class Bacteroidia; order Bacteroidales; family UBA4417; genus UBA4417. The sequence continues at coordinate 3,182 of JBBSBT010000034.1, read as the reverse complement.
TTCGCCTTCGCCCTGTGAGTTCACGGTGGTGAAAGTAATTTGATAATAAAACCGCAAAACCCGGGTAACCGGGTTATACTGGAATGGATATACCTGGAATGCCTGTGCCCTGGCGTTCCTTACTATATAGGGTTGCTGAAATCCAACCAGCTCACCGGGAAAAAATGCATTAGTGTTGTACGATTGACCTTTTAAAAGTTGTTGCGCGCTGCCGTTCCTTAAACCATCGCCGGCCGAAGGACTGATATCGATATCGGTATATTCAGTATATTTCGATGATGTGATTGTAACTTCCATATTGCCATTGACCGGAAGCTGGAGGGTAAAACTTAATTTCTGAAGATCAGGACTGCCCTTGGCCAGGATAGGGTGGCCATCGGGAATTTGAGGAAGCGAATAGCTGTTGCCGTCAAACTGAAACTCATTTAGGTAAAAACCAGGAATTTCGACTGAAATTTCGGCCGAATTGCTTGTGCTGCCTGTGGTTGTGATTATTGATTTTGAAGGGGATTGTGAAGAAACTCCAACCCAGCGTTGTCCGGCTATTAAGCTCACAGGCAATATGTAGCAAAATAATAGTAATCCGAGCTTGTTGTTAGAAATACGAGTCACTGGTGAGAGAGTTTAGTATATATATATAACCCTGTCAGTGAAAAGTAATACGTTTATTATTGTTTTTTCATAATCCTGATTTTATTTGGCGGGAGTTTTACACCTTATTATTATTGGGAGAAATGGCAAAATTCAGTCCTTGACTATTCTGTTTTGCCACAGATTTCGCGGATATACACAGATTCAGAATGGCTTTCAGTCGTTTTTAGAAAAAAAACAGACCTGCTCATTTAATAATTATATGGCTGTAGTAAGCAATTGCGTTGTAAAAGTAATGTCAAGTCAATAAAACAGAGTTGACAATAAGGTTTGTATAGATAAATCTACATTTCATTTACAAAAAGTATTTGTTTCAATCCAATAATTTTCCAACACAAAGCTAAATTTTAGTCAAATTGTTGTTTGGTAACTTATTGTTTTAGTTTGTATTATCCCGAAGGGATAACAGGTTTATAGAATGAAAAAGTATTATAAATTCTGCGACCCCTTCGGGGTCGAACCTACTAAAAAAACTAAAAAAGCTATAAACCTTTGATGCCTTCGGCATCTAGTTGTTCAATATGCCAGGACAATTATTTATTATCCTATCCGGCACCATACCCTGCACTAAACCCCAGTTAAACATATAGTATTCGTCAAAAAATCATTTTCTTGTAGTATAGCCTCTATCCATTAATCCAATATATCATATCAACTTCAGCAAGTAAATCCTTATGTATCTTTAATAAATGACGGCGCTATATGAACGTAAGTAACGAACAGGAATTTATTGAAATTGATAATTGAAGTTTGCAATTGCGATGTAAAAGTAATGTCAAGCTAATAGAACAGAGTTTACAATAAGGTTTGTATAGATAAAGCTACATTTTATTTACAAAAAGTATTTGTTTCAATCCAATAATTTTCCAACGCAAAGTTAGCTAAAGCCAATTATATGAGTAAGCTCTTGATTATATTGATCATTCATTACAATGACCTGATTGATTAATTACGAAAAATGAAAATTCCCGCTATCTTCCGGTAAAGGAAAGATGAACGGGAATCTTTTATTAAACTTCTTTGTGAAAGAAGAATGAAAAATAGCTTCTGTCGTTTAAATTACCATTTCAGCAGCCATGCAAAAATAAGCGGGGCCACGATGGTTGCATCACTTTCGACAATAAATTTTGGTGTGTCAATGGCGAGTTTTCCCCATGTAATTTTTTCGTTTGGAACAGCTCCTGAGTAAGAACCATAGGATGTGGTTGAATCCGAAATCTGGCAAAAATAACTCCAGAAAGGAACATCATGCCATTCAAGGTCCTGGTACATCATTGGAACAACGCAAATAGGGAAATCGCCTGAAATTCCCCCGCCAATCTGGAAAAATCCAACTCCCTTACCTGCCGAATTGGCTCGGTACCATTCGGTTAGCCACATCATGTATTCAATTCCGGTTTTCATGGTCGAAGGCTTTAGCTCACCTTTAATACAGTATGATGCGAAAATATTTCCCATGGTGCTGTCCTCCCATCCCGGAACTATAATTGGCAGGTTTTTTTCGGCGGCAGCCAGCATCCACGAGTGTTTTGGATCAATTTCGTAATCGTTTTCCATCACCCGGCTCAACAGAAGTTTGTACATATATTCGTGAGGAAGATACCGCTCACCTTTAGCTTCGGCATCTTTCCATATTTTTACGATATGATGCTGGATTTTCCGGAAAGCTTCCTCTTCGGGGATACAGGTATCGGTAACACGGTTCAGTCCTTTTTCGAGAAGTTTGTTTTCGTCTTCAGGGGTGAGATCGCGGTAATTGGGAACGCGGCGGTAGTGCGAATGTGCCACCAGGTTCATAATATCTTCTTCGAGGTTGGCGCCTGTGCAACTGATAATCTGCACTTTATCCTGACGAATCATTTCAGCCAGTGATATTCCCATTTCGGCTGTACTCATAGCACCACCCATCGAAATCAGCATTTTTCCACCTTCGAGCAGGTGTGTTTCGTATGCTTTTGCTGCATCAACCAGAGCGGCTGAGTTAAAATGTCTGTAATGATGTTCAATAAATTGGGATATAGGACCTCTGTTCATAATAATGGATTTTTTGCAAAGGTAGAAAAACAGTGTCAAAAAGATTCAAGTTTCAGGAGTCTTTGCGCTTTACTTACAAAATTTGAGCATTTTTCAGCAAAATAATTCAAAAAAAATAAAAAATATCGAATAATGAACAAGGAATAATGAATTGCGAAATCATGAAACTATAGAATTAGAACTACTAAAAATGATTTTTTCAATTCCCGATTGGATGTCTTTAGTTCATCATTCGAGATTTCTTGTTCGTTATTCAATATTCAAATTCCTGCTATTTGTGGCTTATCGAGGTAAGTTTAAGGCTTCTTAATTCGTTTTCGAAATTAACTCAGGTAATCCCTCACTACTCGTTTAATATCATCTTTCACTTTTTCCCAGGTTTGCCCTTTAAAACTTACCGGAGTTTCACTCTCATCAGCATCGGAAAAATAAGTAATGGCATGTGGAATACTTATGGCAAGCATCTGGCTTGGGTATTTTTGTTTGTGCCAGTCCAT
>JBBSBT010000033.1:0-12703 GCA_038250985.1 Bacteroidales bacterium | reverse complement strand
TAAACCAATTGCCCGTAAGGCATTAACTAATATAAACTGCTTCGGTTTCGTGATGTTTATTCCCTCTTGGAAATACCATGCTGAATTTTCACAAATCCTATTGATTTTTATGCCCTACTCGAAATAGAAACAAGATTTTTTTCACTTCTATAAAAATAATTTTAAATTTATACAGCTCATTTCCAATATGATAATAATTATTTTCAATTCAAATTAAACTTTTAGTTGTATAACTATATTTATAGTTGTATCTTTGCTTCATAATCTGAAAATCATGAAAAAACTAACCAAAGCCGAAGAGCAGATCATGCAGGTTCTGTGGGAACTGGAGAAAGGATTTATAAACGATATTGTGAGCATCTTACCTGATCCAAAACCTGCTTACAACACAGTTTCCACCATTGTGCGCATACTGGAACAGAAAGGTTTTATCGCTCACAAAGCCTATGGACGTACTCATGAGTATTACCCGCTTGTTCAAAAGGAGGAATACTCACGCGAATACCTGGATAATTTCACGAAGAATTATTTCAGCAATTCGTATAAAGCACTGGCTTCGTTTTTCGCTCAAAGCGATACCCTGAGCATCAAAGAACTTGAAGAAATAAAATTGCTGGTTGAAAAACAAATCAATAATTATAAAGAGGCTGAAAAATGAACACACTTATCACTTATTTCGTTGCGGCTATTGTATCGCTGGCTGTTTTCTACACAGCATATATAGTTTTCCTCCGTAAAGAGCCCCTGTTCCGGTTTAACCGTATATACCTGCTTTCTGCTTTGCTCCTCTCCTATCTTATTCCGATTATCACCTTGCTGCCCGATTCTTCTCTATTTTTAAAAGCAAATACTCCCGGCACCGGCTTTATGCAATCAATCACTTTGTCGCCGGTGGTAATTAATGCAACTACAAGTAAAGTACCATCACTTCCCGAAATACTTGGATACATTTATATTATAGGAGTTTTATTTTTTACTGCCCGATTACTAATCAGGCTTTTAAATATTTATACACTTGGCAGAAATGGGATCAGGTCTGAAAACAATAATATTTCTATACTCTGGAGTCCATTGGGAATTCCTCCTTTTTCATTCTTCGGAACCATGTATTTGCCGGCTAACCTGAAAGGCACTTTACACTTGAACGAAGTTATCAGGCACGAACAGGTCCATATTAATTCATTGCATAGTTTCGACATTGTATTTACACAGGTAATGCAAATCATTTGCTGGTTCAATCCATTTATACCATTGATAGAGAAATCATTACGCGAGATACATGAATTTGAGGCTGACAAAGCTGTAATCCATGCCGGAACCGATCCGGTAACCTATACCAAAATTTTATTCTCACAGGATAAAACAGCCCTGGCCGTAGTGCTGGGAAATAATTTCAATTATTCATTAATAAAAAGGAGGTTAACTATGTTTTACAAAAAAAATACACGATATGCCCGGCTGAAGGCTGTTGTTGTATTGCCATTGGCTATCTGCGTAGTGATGTTTTATGCAGTAAGCTGCCAAAAATCAGCAAATAAACCGTCCGAAACAATCGTTTCTCCCGATGCTCCGGCACAGTCTGCTCCTGCAGTACAACCGGATGGCTCAGTTCCACCGCCACCACCTCCTCCTCCTCCCCCTCCACCATCAGATAAAACAATTTCAAATGACCCGATTTACACTTTAGTTGAAACTATGCCTGAATACCCGGGAGGAGATCAAGCCCGGAACACATATATGGGGGAGAATATAAAATACCCTGAGGCTGCAAAGAAACAAGGAATTCAGGGAACAGTTTATGTTTCATTTGTTGTGGAGAAAGATGGAACCGTTAGTAATGTCAAACTATTAAAGGGGATTGGCGGAGGCTGTGATGAAGAATCAATCAGAATTGTAAAGGGAATGCCGAAATGGAAACCAGGCATACAAAACGGGAAAACTGTTAGGGTTCTGTTTAATATGCCTATCTATTTTAAACTCAACTGATACAATGTACAATGCTCAAATCCAGGCACATCTCCATTCTGCTAATTTTATTGGGAATTTCTGTGGATGTTTTCCCTCAAAGCTTTTTGCATAAAAAGAATCAGTCTGACTCAAACGGGAAAAAGCACGGCTATTGGGTAGAAGTTTCAAAATTAAATCCTGAGAAAAAAGCATTCAAAGGTTGGTACAATCACGGTAAAGAAACCAGAAGGTGTGTCTATTACAATTACGGAGAAAAACTTATGAAAATAAGGTACCTGAATGATAGCGTGATGCGCATCCGTCGTTACGATTCCCTTGGAAACCTCGAATACAAAGGATCGGCGCTATGGATAACCGGGAACGATGAAATGCGCTATTGCTGGGATGGGAAATTTCGTTTTTATGATAATCACCGGCACAGGATCAGGGAAGTTATTTACAAACGCGGAGTTGAGCAGGATCTCGAATAATTTAACCCTGCAATATTGCTCAACAATGAGCTAACCACAACAACGATAAAAGGCAGCGTAAAGCTGCCTTTTGTCATTTAACTATCAATCAAAATTTTAAGCCGTTACGATCTCAAAAGTATCATTTGCAATCACCAGTTCTTCGTTAGTTGGAACAACCATTACGGTAACTTTTGAACCAGGTTTGCTAATGACAGCTTCTTTACCGCGAAGCTTGGTGTTTTTCTCTGTGTCAAATTGAAGTCCCATAAAGTCAAGACCGGCACATACTTCCTGGCGTGTTTCCCAGCCGTTTTCGCCAACACCACCTGTAAATATAACAACATCAACGCCACCCATGGCAGCAGCATACGAACCCAGGTATTTTTTAATCCGGTAGTGATATATATCAAGTGAAACTTTAGCCCTGTGATTTCCATCGGCGGCAGCAGTTTCAATATCGCGCATATCGCTCGAAACACCTGATAAACCAAGCATACCACTGTGTTTATTGATCAAGGTGCTGGTGTACGGGATACTGATCTCTTCTTTGTCGGCAATGTAAAGCAAAGCCCCGGCATCGATATCTCCGCTGCGGGTTCCCATAACGAGTCCCTCAACAGGAGTCATTCCCATTGAAGTGTCAAAAGATTTCCCGTTTTGTATAGCACACATCGAAGCACCATTTCCAAGATGGCAGCTAACAATTTTAAGATCCTCAATCTTCTTTCCAAGAATTTCGGCTGCGCGCTGTGAAACATAACGATGGCTCGATCCATGGAAACCATAACGGCGTACTTTATACTTCTCATACAACGAATACGGAATACCATAAAGATAAGCCTGCTCCGACATGGTCTGATGATAAGCCGTATCGAAAACCGCAACCTGTGGAACCTCGGGTAATAATTTATTGATGGCATAAATACCTTCGAGGTTTGGCGGGTTGTGCAACGGGGCCAGGTCAATACATTCAACAAGTGCAGCAATAACATCTTTGTTGATAGCAACACTGCTGTTGTATTTTTCACCGGCATGAACTACCCTGTGCCCAACAGCACCTATTTCATTAAGATCGTCAACACAGCCGTATTGTTTGTGGGTAAGGATACCGAGAACATACTCTATACCTGCCTGGTGATCAAGGATTTCACCTTCCAGTTTCAGCACATCACCATTAGCCATATTATGCTTTATGGATGCACCTTTAAGCCCGATTTTATCAACCAGGCCCTTTGCAACTACTTCGGCCGAAGGCATTTCGAAGAGCTGGTATTTTATGGATGAACTTCCGCAGTTCAGTACTATAATCTTCATTGGATAATTTTTAAAATAGGTTTAAATTACTACCTGTACTCGGGGCAAGTGATCGTGCTTTCAGTAATTTTGCCGTGTGAATCGTATTTATAAAAACCCTGGCCGGTAACTTTTCCCAGGAAATTAGCACGAACAAGGCGCTTCAGTACGGGTGAAGTTTTATAGCTGTGTTCTCCAAATTCGTTATAGAGGTTATCCATCCATTTCTGCAATTTATCCAAACCAATACGGTCGGCAATTTCAAACGGCCCGAATTGATGGCCAAGGCTTGTCTTCATCAATTCATCAATATCCTGTGTTGAGGCTATTCCTTCCATAAGGATTTCGCATGCCTGGTTTATCACGACACATAACATGCGGGTAGTAACATTTCCAGGTGATTCCATCAGCGGAATAGGTTTCTTTTCGAGCATACGGACAAAGCGACTGAGAATCTCAAAAGCTTCGTCGGATGTACGTGCACTACGCACTACTTCGAGTACCTTAACATTATCCGTTGGCGACATAAAATGCAGTCCGGCAGCCCTGTCAGGAAATTCGAGACCCGATGCAACATCAGCAATCATTAGTGTAGCCGTATTCGAAGCCAGGACGGTATCGCGGCGTACAAACTTTTCTGCTTTCTGAAAGATGGCCTTCCGGATTTCGAGGCTGGTGCCTGGTTTACGCGAATTGATAGCTTCAAATACAATGTCGCAGTCGGCAAGGTCGCTATATTCAACAGTACCTTTCATTCGCGACATGATAAGCCGTTTCTCGCTGTTGGTCATTCCCCAGCGAAGGATTTCACTATCAAGCATGCTCATTACTCCTTCCATGCCACTTGCCACCCGCTGTTCATTTACATCGAGGCATACCACATCGAATCCATTCTGACTGATAGTTTTAGCAATTTCCTGCCCCATGGCTCCAAAGCCGATAATTCCAACCTTATGAATGGAACCAAATACCTTTGGACTTTTAGTGAGGCTGAAATCCTGCAGTTTTCCAATTATTTCTGACATTTCTATATAATATTATTGTATGATAATTTTGGTCAAATTAATTTTATCATTCTGCATATCAAGTATTTATGTATTTTGACCCTGAATTACGGTGCAAAGGTAGAATATATTTAGTGGTTACATAATGATTGCTGTTATTATTTTCACAGAGAACACCAGTTTTCTAAGAATTTGAATAATCTGTTTAAAAACGAAAAACTTCTTCGGCATTTCTAAACTTTCTTATTCCGGATTGTGAACAAAAACAGTCTTTTTTTAATTAGAATTTATCCATACACCTGCTTGTTCATAATTATAATGACGACTATGTAAAAAAGGGAAGTACAGCCCATTCAATTTTTGTAATTTTGCAATCTCCAACTATGAACGACTCAATTATCCGTTATCAGTATAATCCGATGCTTACCGACACGGTAGGCTTTTACGATTATTGCATCCCGATTACGAATGAACGTTCACACCCTGCTGCTGACTCGTTAGTGAAATATTACGATTTCAGCGTATATAACTTTATAACGCCACCGCCTGCATCCAGGCATCTGGATCAAACAATTTCAATCTTCAAGCCCCATAACCTGGAGCCTATACATACAGGCCCCTTGTCAATCGATCATCAATCATTTGACTGGATCACTCTTGTTTTCATAGCCTGCCTGTTTGTATTAGCATGGATTCAAACATCCCAGTCAAAACGGCTTAGCCAGATATTCCATGCAGTTTTCCTGCCACATTATGTAAACCAGCTTGAGCGTGAAGGGAATCTGTTTAAGGAGAGAATTTCGCTGGGATTGGGTTTCATCTATTATTCCATCAGTTCAATTTTTGTGTTTCTGATAGTCAGAGAGTATAGTATTGTTCCTCCAGGATGGAGCAATATGGCCTTTACCGGGATTATTTTCGCTGGTCTTTTTTTCTTTCAGAATTTAAAATCGGCCGCTGTGAATTTTTCAGGGATTATATTCGATACCCGGGAAATTGCCCGGTTATATCACCTCAACACACTGATATTCAATAATATGATTGGATTAGTTTTATTCCCTTTGGTGGTGATCGCAACCTACTGGAGCAGTTCAATTGTAATAATAACAGGTATCATTTTAGTCCTTTTATTACTCATCTACAGACTCTTTAGAGGATTTTTGACAGGTATGGACAATAAGAGCTACAATTTGTTTTATTTATTTTTATACCTTTGCACCCTCGAAATTTTACCCCTGTTACTACTTTATAAAGTAATCAGTAAGATTTAGAGTTAGATTTTTTTATTTCTAAACTAACAAAATAAATTTCGGTAACGTGTCTAAAATCAAGAGCATTCTGATATCGCAACCTGTTCCTGCAGATCTGGAAAAATCGCCTTACGGGGATATTATCAAGAAACACAGCGTGAACATTGAGTTCATAAAGTTCTTTAAAATCGAAGGCGTTTCTGTGCGTGAGTTTCGTGATGAGAAAGTATATATCAACGAACACACTGCCATCATTTTTAACAGCAAACATGCAGTTGACCATTTCTTCAGCATAGCAAAAGATGTCAGGGTTGAAATTCCTGAAACCATGAAATATTTTTGTATGTCGGAGTCGGTGGCGTTTTACCTGCAGAAATACGTTCAGTTTCGCAAGCGCAAAATTTTCTTTTCCGAAAACGACGTTTCCCAGTTAATGGATTTAATAAAGAAACACAAAACAGAACGTTTTCTTCTTCCCTGTTCTGAAAACCGGAGTAAAGAATTACCTGATTTGCTTGAGGCTTCAAAAATCAATTTCAGCGAAGCGGTCCTTTATCGCACTGTTCCTTCCGAAATGAAGGGGCTTATTGACATTGGGAAATTCGATATGCTTGTATTCTTCAGCCCGCAGGGAATACGTTCACTTTTCCACAACTGGCCTGATTTTCAGCAGGGCGAAGTGATAATCGGGACTTTTGGCAGCACAACAGCCCTGGCTGCAACTGAATTAGGATTAAAAGTTAATCTTTCAGCTCCAAGCCCTACTACCCCTTCGATGACAATGGCAATTGATGCTTACCTGGCGAAGTGCCAGAAAAAGTCATAAAAACCTGTTCTTATATGCTTTTCAAAAACCCGGTAACACCAAATTATCGGGTTTTTTATTGTTATTTAACTTTTATACCCCCGAAAGGCTAACTGCCACAGGAGGAAAACATTAATTTTGCATCATTAGAAAGTCCGATGCTTAGTACAGTTAAAAGAAATACCTTCAGGAAACCGGAAAAAATCTGTAATCAAAAACAGATTGACTCTCTTTTTAATGAGGGGAAGTCCTTGAAATCAGGTCTGTTTAGGCTGATTTACATCGAAACGGACGCAAACCTGGCATCAGCGGTACAACTGCTGATAGCCGTACCCAAAAAGAACCTGCGTCATGCTGTTACCCGTAACCGGATGAAACGCCTGATTCGCGAAGCATACAGGCAAAATAAACATAAGATACTTGATATTTATGCCAATTCCGGCAAACATTGTGATATCGCTGTTGTTTTTATGGGAAAGAAATGTGTCACCCAAACAGAAACAAATAATGCAATAAATGAGTTGCTGGATCGTTTAATACAAGCGCATGAAAAAATTTCTGAGTAAAATAATGATAGGTGGCATCCGGTTTTACCAGTATGCCATTTCGCCATATTTACCTCCATCGTGCCGGTACACTCCAAGTTGCTCGGCCTATGGAATTGAGGCGCTGAAAAAACACGGGCCTTTCAAAGGCGGATGGCTCACGATTAAAAGAATTGCATCATGCAATCCCTGGGGCGGAAGCGGGTATGATCCGGTTCCATGAGAAAATAGTTACCAGGGAAACAGTTTTTCATTTTGAAAACAAACATGCCTTTTTGTTTGTTTTTTATTTTTAACATTCATCCTTACAACACCTGAAGAAAAAAATTAATTTAAAAAGTTCCGTTATGAAGCATATAACCCTTACTGCATTTAAAGCAGTAATATTAATGTCAGTCCTGCTGGCGTTTACACCCGTTACAACGATTAAAGCTCAGACCTCATCGGATTTTGAGATTTCGAAAAACCTGGAAATCCTGAGCTCCTTATACAAAGAACTGAACAGCAATTATGTAGATGGCATAAACCCATCGGACCTGATGAAAACAGGCATTGATGCCATGCTCGACAAGCTCGACCCATATACCGTTTTTATCCCGGAGTCAGAAATTGAAGATTACAGGTTTATGACCACAGGTGAATACGGAGGAATAGGTTCACTGATCCATAAACAAGGTGATTATATTATTATTTCGGAACCGTATGAGAATTCCCCGGCTCAGAAAAGCGGGCTCAAAGCAGGCGACAAAATCCTTGAAATCAATGATAAAAGCGCTTCCGGGAAATCAGCCGACGAGGTAAGCTCAATACTTAAAGGTCAGGCCGGAACCAGTTTTAAAATTGAAGTTGAGCGCGAAGGAGAACCCAAACCACTTATTTTCAACATTGTACGGGATAAAATCACTATCGATCCGGTCCCTTATTATGGAATGCTCGGGGGGGGAGTTGGCTACATCAAGCTCACATCCTTTACTCAAACTGCTTCGGCTGAAATAAAGAAAGCTCTGCTTGATCTGAAAGCTAATAATACAGTTACCGGCCTGGTTCTCGATTTACGTGATAACGGCGGTGGATTGCTGAACGAGGCCGTCAATATTGTGAATCTATTTGTTAAGAAAAACGAACTGGTGGTGTCAACCAAAGGCAAGCAAAAAGATAAAAACCGCAGTTATCAAACCAGTATGGATCCTGTAGATGTTAACCTGCCTTTGACAGTACTTGTAAACGGGAACAGTGCTTCCGCTTCTGAAATTGTTGCCGGCGCTTTACAGGATCTCGACCGCGCCGTTATTGTGGGCCGTCGTACGTATGGTAAGGGGCTGGTTCAAAATGTTTTGCCCTTGAGCTACAACACACAGTTAAAAGTAACTATTGCCAAATATTATATTCCCAGCGGGCGCTGCATACAGGAAATAGATTACGCACACCGCAATGCTGCCGGTGTAACTGACAATATTCCGGATTCACTGATAACAGCCTATAAAACGATGCACGGACGCACCGTTTTTGATGGCAAGGGTATAACACCTGATGTTTCAACCGATACTTCGAGGATCAGTACGGTTACTTATAACCTGATCACAAAATATATCTTGTTTGATTATGCTACCCGTTATGCAATTTCTCACCCAACGATTGAGCCAGCCGGCATTTTCAGGTTAAGTGATGCCGATTACAATGATTTTGTTGCCTTTACCAAAACGAAAGGGTTTGATTATACTACTGTGGCTGAACGCGAGTTGGGAACAGTAAAAAAAGCTGCCATCTACGAAAACAGCTGGAATGATATGAAAACGCAGTACGATTCAATGATGGAAGCCATTGAGCAGCATAAGAAAAAAGAGCTGGTGGAAAATAAAACTGAAATCTCAAACATCCTTCAGCAGGAAATCGTAAGCCGCTATTATTATCAAAAAGGACGCATTGAATCAACGCTGAATGATGATAATGAACTTAAAACTGCCGTCGGCGTATTGAAGGATTCAGTTAAATACGCATCTATACTTGATGGTACAATTATCAAAGCTGACAAGCAGTCGAAACCGCTGAAAACTCAGAACTAAACTTGTGCTGATGCAACTTAACAAAGGGGAATGGCCTCCACGATACACGACGATGTACTTTGTATCGCTCGCATTACTGGTAGCCTCGTTGCCCTTGTCAAAGTTTACGATGAGCCTTTTCCAGTTCAGTACTTTGTTTTTCTGGCTGTGGCATGGTGTCGATACCGGGTTCCTTAAAAGGTACCCTTCCCGTAGTTTAATGAATCCCATGAACCTGTTCAGGTTCATGGGAAATCTTATTAAAAACAGTTTTATTGCCCTTGTTCAAAAGTTTGCTGAATTTTTCAGGAACAAACCTGCAATGGCTATTGCCTCCATCCTACTTATTCATGTTATCGGTCTTATTTATACCTCCGATTTTAACTATGCACTGAAAGACCTTCGCACAAAACTCCCTATTTTCATATTGCCGCTGTTTATAGCCACAGGTCCAAGAATCAGCACCCGGACATTTTACCGCATACTGGGCCTTTTTATAGCCGCCGTAGTTGGCGGAAGCATTTACCAGTTAATCCTTTTCCTGAAATTGCCTGTGGCCGACAGCCGGGCAATGGAAGTTCATACCTCGCACATACGTTACAGCCTCAACGCAGTATATGCTGTTTTCATCCTGATTTTCTTTGTTTATTCAAAAGGAATATTGAAAGCCGGGCATAAGGCAATTTTGATTATAACAGCCATCTGGCTGGTTGCTTTTATGGCTTACATGAATTACACTACCGGAATATTGATATTCGCATTTATCAGCTTTCTGCTTCTGGTATTCTTAGCATTAAAAATCAGTAGTCTGTTATTGAAAACTTCAGCACTGCTGGCAATTGCCATTATATTTTTATTACCTGTATTATACATTTTATCCATTGGTTATAGTTTCCTCAATACGCCTACGGTTGATTTTTCGAAACTGGATAAATACACTCACAACGGGAATACCTATTACCACGATACGATAACTTTTAAGGCAAGAAACGGTAAATGGACCGGCTTATATATATGTGATAAAGAGTTGAGGCAATCATGGGCTCAGCGAAGCAAACTTTCTATCGACAGTCTTGACAAACAGAAGCAACTCACCCGTTATACACTGATTTATTACATGGCATCAAAAAAATTAAGGAAAGATGCGCGCGGGATCGACCAACTTTCGGATGCCGATATCCGTAACATAGAGAACGGGATCAACAGGAAAAACTACACCACATTACCGGGACTCCGTGCCCAGGTCGAAGATTTTATAACCAGCTACCAACGGTATGTCGATCTGCACGACCCTAATTCCAGTTCAATGATCCAACGTTTTGAATACTGGCGCACTTCCCTGCTGATTATCAGGCAGCATCCGCTTTTTGGAGTAGGAACGGGTGATGTCCCGATGGCTTTTGAAGAGCAATACAACAAAATGAACAGCAACCTGGCGCCGCAATACCGGCTGCGTTCGCACAACCAGTATCTGTCGATAACAATTGCATTGGGAATTGTCGGCTTGTGCTGGTTTATGTTTGTCATGTTTTACCCCGGCATCAGGACCCACAATTTCAATAATTATTTCTATGTCATATTCTGGATTATTTTCATGGTTTCAATGCTTACCGAGGATACTATCGAGAGCCAGGAAGGGGTTACTTTTTATGTTTTGTTCACTGCATTGATGATTTTGGGTAGAGAGGACCCAAAAACTATAGAATCACTAACAAATTGATTTACAATTATTTAAAATCCATTATGGTTGTTTTTAATTCATGCACTTGCTCAGGGCAATCAAATTCATGATATTTTTATCCTTATTTCAATCTAAAACTGATAATTTTCAAGTACATTTATAGCCTATTTTTCAACTTTATGATTAAACACACATTAACGGTAGCCTACACTGAGGTATCCGGAATATCCCAACTTACAGCCGGGGATAAAAAATTGCTGGCTGAAGCCTGGGACGCCTGCGACTCGGCATACGCGCCTTATTCGAATTTCAATGTAGGAGCTGCACTAATTTTGGGAAATGACCTGATATTTAAAGGTAACAACCAGGAAAATGCAGCATACCCTTCAGGAATATGTGCCGAAAGAGTGGCCATTTTCTCTGCTTCTGCAACCTATCCGGGGATACCAATAAAAACAATCGCAGTAGTAGCCAAAACCAAGTTATTCAAAATCATGAATCCGGTTACCCCCTGCGGTGCATGCAGGCAGGTAATAGCTGAATACGAAAAGTTGTCGGGCCAGCCTATCAGGATAATCATGCAGGGAAATACGGAAAAAATATGGATACTGGAAGGCATAGCCAACCTGCTTCCTTTGATGTTTCATGGTGAGGAGCTAAGGAAGTAAGACAGCCTGGTTAAAAGTTATTAGTTAAAAGTTAATAGCGAAACAGGGGTTGAAATTTATAATGCGATCAAGAATATATATCAATAAGAATCACAAAGACATATCTGTTTTTCAAAAGGTTCCTTTGAGTTTATTTTGCGTATTTGTAGTTGATATTAAACAGCTTACAACTCTGATTCTTAATCCCGACAGTAGTTAACAGGTTAGCAACTGACACCAATATAAATATTAATGAACCACCGAAATATATTTTAACACCAAAATAAAAATCCGATATGAAAAAATATTTTCTTTCCGGCATTATACTGATATCACTTCTTTCGATGAAGAATGACAAGCCGGCATACCATCTGTTTGATCAGAATGGCAAAAACGCATCGTACAAAGATTTGATTAAAAAAGCATCCGATGCTGATATTGTATTTTTCGGCGAGCAACACAACAACCCCATCTGCCATTGGCTGGAATATGAAATAACAGCCAGTTTGTATGCCGAAAAAGGCAGGAACCTGGTTTTGGGTGCCGAAATGTTTGAAACGGACAACCAACTTATCGTTAATGAATACCTTGGCGGGCTGATAAAAGATAAAGACTTTGAATCGCAGGCCCGTCTCTGGCCCAATTACAAAACCGATTACAAGCCGCTTCTGGACTTTGCCCGCGACAGCAGCTTACGGTTTATTGCCACCAACATTCCGCGCCGGTATGCTGCCATGGTGAACAAGAGTGGATTTGAAATCCTGAACACCCTCGATAAAAGCGCACTGCAGCTGATAGCACCTTTACCTGTAAAATTCGATTCAACACTGGCCTGCTATGCAGATATGGTTAAAATGATGGGCGGTAGCCCTTCGCATGTAACTGCCAATATAACCCGTGCGCAAGCCATAAAGGATGCTACCATGGCTTATTTTATTTTGCAGAATTTCACAAAAGGGAAGACCTTCCTGCATTTCAACGGAAGTTACCACAGCGACAGGTTCCAAAGCATTATC
>JBBSBT010000032.1:0-12847 GCA_038250985.1 Bacteroidales bacterium | reverse complement strand
GATTGCCGTAAAAGTGAAGTGATAGGAGGGACCATGTGCCCGAGCTATATGGCAACGAAGGATGAAAATTCAACAACCCGCGCCAGGGCTAATATTCTACGCGAATTCCTTACCAATTCTGATAAGAAAAACCGGTTTAACCATAAAGAGATTTACCAGGTGATGGATCTTTGCCTTTCGTGCAAAGGTTGTAAAAGCGAGTGCCCCAGCAATGTTGATATGGCCAGGTATAAAGCTGAATTTCTCCAGCATTGGCACGATGCCAATGGCATACCGCTTCGTACCCGTATCATTGCTAATATCTCAAAACTTAACAAGCTCGGGATGCTGACGCCTTCCGTATTTAACTTCTTTGTTACCAATTCGTTTACTTCTGGCTTAATGAAGAAGACGCTGGGTTTTGCGCCAAAGCGCTCCATTCCGGTGCTTTACAAAATAACGCTTCGGAATTGGGTGAAAAAGTTGTCGGAAAATGAAAACATGGAAGTTAAAGGCAAAGTGTTTTTATTTGCCGATGAATTCACCGACGTAAATGATGTTGAAATCGGTATTAAAGCAGTTAAACTCTTAAATAAACTCGGTTATAAAGTTGAAGTGCCCGGGCATGTTGAAAGCGGGAGAGCATATTTGTCAAAAGGGCTTGTGCGAAAAGCACAGAAGCTTGCAAAGGAAAATATCTCAAAATTGCAATCAGTTATAACAGCTCAAACCCCATTAATAGGCATTGAACCATCAGCCATACTCAGTTTCCGCGATGAATATCCTGACCTGGTTGGAAGTGAGCTTAAAGAAGCTGCCTTGAAAATGGCTCCGGATTGCCTGATGTTTGATGAATTCATTATGCGTGAGGTGCAAAAAGGGAATATCACTCCATCGCAATTCACCGACGCAAAACAACATGTGAGGCTGCATGGACATTGTCATCAGAAAGCGATTGCTTCGACCGGGCCAACCAAAGAAATGCTTTCGTTACCGGCAAATTACAGCATTGATGAAATCAAATCAGGCTGCTGCGGAATGGCAGGCTCGTTTGGTTATGAAGCGGAACATTATGATGTTTCGATGAAAGTCGGCGAACTGGTATTGTTGCCCGAAGTGAGGAAAACGCCCGAACACACCCTGATTTCAGCTCCGGGTACTAGTTGTCGTCACCAGATCAAAGATGGCACAGGGCGTTCCGCAATGCATCCTATCGAAGTTCTTTATGATGCGCTGTTAAAATAATTCCGGTACCTATGCAAAGCAAATTCAGTCCTTCAAAGGTTTTCAGGTATTGTCCTCATTGCGGCGGTCCGGATTTTATGCCCGACACCGAAAAATCATTGAAATGCGGTATTTGTGGTTTTAGGTATTTTATTAATATGAATGCCGCTGTGGCAGCCATTATTCGTAACGAAAATAATGAAGTTCTTTTTACTGTGCGTAAACACGAGCCTGCCGCCGGAATGCTCGATTTGCCCGGAGGTTTTGTTGACCTTGGCGAAACGGCAGAGGATGCCATCGTAAGAGAAATATACGAGGAGCTGAACCTGGAAATAAACAACATGGAGTTCGTGGGTACCTTTACCAATAAATACATTTATGGCTCAATTGAATACCAGACATTGGATATAGTTTTTAATTGCACGGTTAAATCTTTCAGTGAACTACAAGTGGCTGATGATGTTTCCGGGTATGTTTTTCGTGATCCCGCTTCGGTTGATCATCAGGAAATCGGGCTGGAGTCAATCAGGAAGATTACGGATTATATCGCTGTAAATCTATAATCAAGACTTCACCGTTCTGATAACCAGTAATCTAAAGTATCTATATTTTTAATAATAGCTTTCGTTTTTAGAAATCTTCCTATTTCTTAACAAAAATATTTCAGAATAATTTTATAATGTGATATATTTCGTATTTTTGCGAAATACAAAACATATTCAAAATGGATGTTTCATATACCGATGACCAGGTAAAACTTGCACGTTTTGCAAAAGCTATGGGTCACCCGGCCCGTATTAAGATTCTTGAAATCCTGTCGAACCAGGATTGCTGCTACAGCGGCAACATAGCCGAAGAATTTCCAATCGCACTTTCCACTTTATCGCAGCACCTGAAGGAACTGAAATCATCCGGTCTTATACAAGGTGAAATTAATCCGCCGCGTATCAAGTATTGTATCAATAAAAAGAACTGGAAAACAGCCAGTGCGTTGATGAACACTTTCCTTCAGTCAGAAGAAGCTTCCGAAAATAACACCTGCAAATGAATCTGAGTAACACGCATAAAGAAGGCGCTTCGCGACAATACATCCTGCTATTGCTACTGCCGCTTTGGCTTTTATTGTACTATTATCTGCAACCGCTTACCAACCTGCTGGTCGATGATCTGTTAAGCATGACCAAAGGAACTCACTTTACAGAGGCCGTCCGGTTCTTTATTTTTGAAGTTCCCAAAGTGATGTTGCTGCTCACGCTCATTATTTTTTGCGTGGGTGTTATCCGCACGTATTTCTCTCCCGAGAGTACCCGTAAAGCCCTCGAAGGAAAATCACTGTTTACCGGTAATGTCATGGCTTCAATGCTTGGCATTGTCACTCCTTTTTGTTCCTGCTCAGCCATACCCTTATTCCTGGGTTTTATTGAATCCGGAATACCTTTAGGTGTTACTTTCTCGTTTCTCATTGCCGCACCCATGATCAACGAAGTAGCGGTGGTTTTACTTTTCGGATTGTTTGGCTGGAAGATCGCACTTATTTATATTGGAACCGGTTTGGTAATTGCCATTACTGCAGGCTGGATAATTGGCAGGTTGCATCTCGAAAAATGGGTTGAAGAATGGGTTTACGAAATAAAAACCGGTGAACATCCTGAAGATGAGAAATTTACTTTTTCGGTTCGCATAAAAAGAGGATTTGAAGCAGTGAAAGAAATAGTGGGGAAAGTATGGTTTTATGTTATGATCGGTATTGCCGTTGGTGCAGGGGTTCATGGTTATGTTCCCCAGGATTTTATGGCTTCATTTATGGGAAAATCAGCCTGGTACTCTGTTCCTTTATCTGTCTTAATCGGCATTCCTCTATACGCTAATGCGGCAGGTATTATACCTATAGTTTCGTCACTGATTGAGAAAGGAGCTGCACTTGGCACCTCGCTGGCATTTATGATGTCAGTGATTGGACTTTCCTTGCCCGAAATGATTATTCTCCGCAAAGTACTCAAAATGCCACTCATCTTTACTTTTATTGGTGTTGTCGGAACCGGCATATTACTTGTCGGTTTCCTTTTTAACCTTATCTTCTAACGAAAACTCTGAAACCCTGAAACCCTGAAACCCTGAAACTCTGTAACTCTGTAACTCTGTAACCCTGAAATGCGATAGCGCAAACCCTTCAAACCTTTCAAACTCTTCAAACATTTCAAACCCTTCAAACTCTTTAAAAATGGAAATTAAAATCTTAGGCAGTGGTTGTACCAACTGCAAAAACCTCGAAAAAGCAACCTCCAATGCAGTTGCAGAACTTGATCTTATCGCAAATATTTCAAAAGTTGAAGATATTCAACAAATTATGAGTTATGGGATTATGCGCACACCTGCCCTTGTGGTCGACGAAAAAGTGCTGATGTACGGCCGGGTTCCTTCCGTAAGTGAAATCAAGGAATTATTGCAAAAAGCTATTTCCTGAAAAGCCATTTTGACAAACCTTTAATAAACTCTATATCATGAAGAACGCTTTTATTATTTCGCTTATCCTGGTATCTGCCTTATCAGCATTCAGCCAGAAAGCTGCAAAATTGAAAATTGTCTACTTCCATGCTGAACATCGCTGCCCTACCTGCATTTCCATAGAGGATAATACAAAGAAAACCCTTAACACTTACTTTGCCAAGCAGTTAAAGGATGGAACTATTAGTTTCCAGGTATTGAATGTTGAAGATGAAAAGAACCTGAAACTCGTAGAAAAATACCAGGCTGAAGGCTCTGCGCTCTTCATTACTCATATGGTTAACAATAAGGAAGCCATTACCGATTTCACCAATTTCGCATTTAGTTACTCCCGTAACCAGGCTGATAAATTCATTTCCGGCCTTAAAGCCGAAATAGAGAAAGGATTAAAATAAATTCAGGCTTAGGTAATTCGACTATGATTGAATTCGACGATTCGATTATGATTCAATTCGACAATGATTCAATTCGATAATGAATCAATTCGACGATTCGACAATGATTCGATTCGGCAATGATTTAGTCCGACAATGATTCAATCCGACTATCACTATTTGAAAAAAAACATCATTGCCGATAGTCAAATTGCCAAATAGTCAAATAGCCGAATACTCAAATAGCCGAATTGAAGAATTGCCGAATAAACAAAGTTTAAAATAAAATGGAGTTTCTGCAGCACCTTATCGATCAAAGCACATTCCCCCTGTTTACAGCATTCCTTCTCGGGTTAATGACTGCAATCAGTCCTTGTCCCCTGGCAACCAATATAACTGCCCTGGCATATATCAGTAAGGATGTTGTAAATAAACGTACAGTGTTTCTTAATGGGCTATACTACACCTTAGGCCGTGCATTTAGTTACACAATCCTGGGGCTCATCATTTACCTTGGTGCAAGCAAATTTCATGTAAGCCGCGCTGTACAATCCAATGGCGAACGATGGCTTGGTCTTTTGCTTATTGTTATTGGCATACTGATGCTCGATATTATTAAATTGCCCGGTTCATCAGGTAATTTAATGCAACGCTTTGCCGATAAGGTTAAAATGGGAAACGGTTGGGGTGCACTCTTTTTGGGTATGATCTTTGCACTTGCATTTTGTCCTTACAGCGGAGTCCTTTACTTCGGTATGTTGATGCCAATGGTATTATCTCAATCGTCCGGTCTGCTTTTATTACCCGATTTTGCCATTGCTACCGGTTTACCGGTAATTTTGCTTGCATACCTTCTTGCTTTCAGCATAGGTAGTCTCGGTAAGTTCTACAACCGTGTTAAAAGCTTTGAGATTTGGCTCAGGCGAATTGTTGCGGTGCTGTTTATCCTTACGGGTTTCTATTTTGTCTGGATATTTTATCTCTAAAAAATGGATGATCTAATCTTTGATATAGGTATGCTTATTGACGGATTGCAGCATCTTTCCGCAAAACAAGCATATCAATGTTATCATAAAGGTGCGGTGGTTGTGGATGTACGTGAAGATTTTGAAATAGCAATCAAGGACTTCGGCATAACAGGTGTAATATACTGTCCATTCTCATCATTCGGGAAACTATATAATTCACTTCCCGCAAATAAACCTTTAATCCTTGTCGATTACGTCGGGCTTCATAGTAAAGAAGCTGCTTATATATTAATTGAAAAGGGCTTTCCCAATATTGCAAATATGGTGGGTGGTATAGCTGCATGGGAACGTGCCGGCCTGCCAATGCAAAAGTCTGTTGAAAATATGACGGGCCAATGCCCATGCACAATGAGATCCAGGTCAAAAGAATAAGGCCTGATTTTTTGAAAATATAAACAGCATTAATCCACTTAATCATGAAAAAATCAATCGGATTTATTGGCGGTGGAAGAATTACTAAAATCTTCCTGCAAGCTTTTGCAAACAAAGACGTAAGCTTTAGTTCAATTGTAGTGTGTGATTCTAACATTGACGTTCTGAATGCATTAAAAGCAACTTTTCCCCAAATCAGCATTTCTGATTCACCTTTATTACCTGCAAAACAGGATATTGTTTTTATCGCATTGCACCCTCCTGTAATTATGGAAACTCTGGAGCTGATTAAAAACGAAATTTCTGTTGATTCAATTGTCATTTCGCTGGCGCCAAAAATCAGTATCAAAAAAATGGCAGAAAAACTAAACAGGACATTCTTGATAGTAAGGCTGATACCTAATGCCACTTCCTACATTAACGAAGGCTACAACCCCGTATGCTTCGCTGAGGGATTTTCTGATTTTAAGAAAGTGAATCTGCTTGAAATACTTCGGAATTTAGGCTATACTTTCGAAGTACCGGAACAGAAACTGGAAGGTTATGCCATACTATCGGCCATGTTACCTACCTATTTCTGGTTTCAGATGAAAGAACTTATTATGATCGGAGGTCAAATTGGTCTTACAGAAGATGAAAGTATTATTTCAGTTAGGGATACCTTGTCAGCCGCTTTAAAAACCTATTTCTATTCCGGCTTGCAACCGGATAAAGTGATTGACCTTATCCCCATTAAACCTATTGGTGAACATGAGCAACAGATCATTGAGTTTTATGAAAGCAAATTGCTTCCTTTGTTTGATAAAATAAAGCCATAAATTCCGAGGTAGCAGCCTATCAACTTATTAGTGCTGACTCTGGATTCCCACGAATTTTAAAAAGGATTTTGGTTATCTGTTACTTTTATTTCATTCATAGCAAGTAATTGCCAGAGGAATAGGCTTCCTGTTTGTGCCGATTTTCTCTAAAATCCTTTTTATTATAAAATGTATATAATTGTATATTAACCATTTGTGTTTATTTTTAAAAAATATTTTAAAATAATTGACCATATTTAATAAAACTGTATTACCTTTGTAAGCAAATACTCACTTACAATTATGACACGTAAAAGCACCGATATCCGACAGGAAGAAATAAAGAAGGCGGTTCTGGATATAATATTTACTGATGGGTTGAAAAACCTGTCAACCAGCAACCTGGCTAAACGCATCGGAATGAGCGAAGGATCCATCTTCCGCCACTTCCCTAAAAAGCAGGACATTATCCTTGCAATTATAGCAGATGTACAGAACGACTTAATTGGTCAATTGCGTTTCATTTCGACCTCAAATGAATCACCCGAAGCCCGTTTACAGAAATTTCTTTGTGCCACTATCGAATACCTTACTGCTAACAAAGGCATTACCATGCTTCTGTTTTCCGAAGCTTCACACAACAATGATGCAGCCCTGAAAAGTCAGCTACAGCAAATATTCAATAGTCAGAAACAGCTGGTAAGTAAAATTATTTACGATGGTGTTGCTGAAGGAATATGGGACGATAGCGTCCCGGTTGATTACATTGCAATGCTCTACATGGGCATTCCTGTTTCTCTCAACATCGATTTGATTTTGAGCGGAGGCGAGTTTCACACCGATAACTTTTGCAGTCGTATGCTGCAACTGTTGCTTAAAATACTGATCAAATAATTTTTTTAGACTTTATTGTATGTAAGTGCTTACTTATTATACCATGAAAAAGACAATCCTTTTACTATTCCTTCTTTCTAGCCTTTCCTATGTAAATGCACAGAGAGACAGCACAAAAGTCAAATTCGATCTGGCAGTTCGTTATCGCTTTGAATCGTGGAACGGCATGAACGCTAAAAATTACGGTGATAATAGTTCAAACGCTATCGGCAAACTAAACGATAAGATTCTGTACCAACGCATCATCACAGGTATTACCTGGAAACCATCAGCTAAAATAGTGATATCAGCCCATTTGCAGGATTCCCGCGCTTTTGGCTGGTCGTTGCGTAACAGTGAATATCCTGATCTGTTTAAAATCCATAAATCCGGAACGTCGGAGCCTTATTACGTCATGAACCCAAATGAGGAGTTTTTTGAAATCTACGATGCATCTATCGAATACAAGCAGTTGTTCAAAAATTTCTATGCAAAATTAGGAAGGCAGAAACTGTTTTACGGCGATAACCATATTTTCGGTCCAGGTGAATGGGGCAATACAGGACGCTGGACCTGGGATGCGCTGAAACTTTCGTACAGGAAAGGCGAGAATTTTATTGATGTTTTTGCCGGTGGAACAAAGATTCATGATCCCGAACAAATTTCCATTCCTTTTACCAACACTGAGTTTTGGGGCGGCGGAATGTATTCTCATCTGAATATTCCCCATATCATGAATATTGAGCCATTTTATGCATACAAATCAGAAGGCTCAGCAGATTACATCAATACCCTCGAAATAAGCAGGAATTGGGCAGGTATCAGGATATTCAATAACGATTTTCATCGTATCGTGTTTGATGGCACGGCGGTGAGGGAGTTTGGCAATGAAAGCGGTAGAACGATAAATGCTTACGGCTATTTCGCAAAAATCGGGTATCAGTTTTCATCTATTTTTTCGAAGCCAATCATTAGCCTGAGAGAAAGTTATGCTACAGGTGGCAAAAAATCAGATGCGATAATCCACACCTTCGATCCTGCCTATGGCGCAAACGATAAATATTACGGATGGATGAACATCACTTCCTGGTCGAACCTCGATGATCGTGAAATAGTACTTGAATTGTTCCCTGTAAAAGAAATGTGGGTTGAGATGAAATACAACTGGTTTTATATTCCTGTTCCGGATGATGCAACGCTTTTGAATACTATGAAACTGGAAAGTGGCAAACATCATTTAGGGAATGAATTGGATTTATTTATAAAGTACCAGGTTCAAAAACACTTTCAGGTAACTGCAGCAATAGGGTATTTCAAGCCGTGCGACCTGGTTCCGATAAATAATCTTCCGGCGAAAAATGCATCATGGGCAGCTTTGCAACTTCTTTTTACACTTTAGTAATGTCTAAATTCCAATAAAATGTTGTACACAATTATCTTTCTCATCATCACTGCAGCCTCCTTCATTTTTGCCATGCTGGGACTTGGCGGAGGAATGGTTTATGTGCCGGTTTTAAACTGGGCCGGTTTCGATATGGTTTCTGTAGCTATTCCTTTGGGATTGTTGCTGAACGGGTTAAATACTGCAATGGTGCTAATTCCCTTTGCGCAGAAAAAACTGGTCGACTGGAAAGGTGGAGCCGTAATGGCAGTCTCTGCGCTGATAGCTTCGCCCCTTGGAGCATTGACCAGTGTGCACGTACCTGTGCAAACGCTGAAGATTTTCTTTGCTGCCATGGTGGTTATTGCCGCGGTGCGTACGTTGTGGGTTTCCGGACAAGCAGAACCAGAAAAAATGTTGTCGCTGCGTAAAAGAAGTATCATAGGCTTTTTCGTGGGGAGTTTTGCCGGTTTTATAGGTGGAATGCTTGGCCTGGGCGGTGGCTTTATCATTGCCCCCATATTAATGATGATGGGTTACAAAACCAAAGAAGCAGCCGCAACTACCGCTTTCGTTGTCACATTCTCCTCTTTTTCAGGCTATTTGGGTCACATTTCGCAGGGTCACATGAATTGGTGGCTGACAGTAATCGTCGTGATTGCCGTGATAATCGGTTCACAACTCGGAGGCCGATACCTTACCCAAAAGGCAAAATCGAAACAGGTCAAAATTTTGTATGCTGTAGTACTGCTTTTGATAGCAGTAAAAATGGTGTTCGATGTAATACATTAATATGAAAATGAGATTATTAACAAAACAATAAATTTTCAAATTCAAATACTAATCACTAAAAATTCAAAAAAATGATTAATCCACAAGAATGGCTCGAGTTCGGGCAAAAATTTCACGGGCACAAATGTCCCGCCATGCCAATGGGCTTACGAGTTGGTGCAGCTGCAATGAATGCTTTGGGCGTTGAACGCGCAAAGGATGGTCAGCTGGTTGCTTTTGTTGACCTCGGCGACGACCATTGTGCTACCTGTTATGCTGATGGACTCCAGGTTATTATGGGAACCACCTTTGGTAAAGGAAACATAAAGAAAACCCATAAAGGAAAATGGGCAGTAACTGTAGTTGAACGTGCTACAGGCAGGGCTGTAAGGGTAACGCCAACGGCTGAAGCCATGCTCAATAACAAAAAAACTGCCTTCTTTACTGATTACCGAATGGTTGGCAAGCCTGCAAGCACAGTGCCTGCAGAAGTGGTGGATCCTCTGGTGGCTAGTGTAATGAGCGCACCCGATGAGAAGTTGATCAGCGTTTCGCCCATTTTTGAATACAAGCTCGAGCCCAAGAAGGACAGTTTCAATGGTTTTGTTTGTGAGGAGTGTGGGGAGATGACCGTAACGGAATATGGCCGTATAAAAGGTGACAAAAAGGTTTGCATTGACTGCTTAAACAAGTAATGATTCCTTACGTTGTTATTCTCCTGCTCATTGAAGCTAAATTGATTTGCTGCGTGGTTCCTCAACCAGATATTGCAATTGATTCTGCTTTTTAATCAGAATTTGGTTTAGGAGCCACCAGTAAATGAGTTAAATACAGATTTTTTAGAAGAAAGGAACAATCAAAGAATCTATGGAAAATTCAGTTTTTTCAATTTATGACGTCCCCAAAAAACTAAAGCTATGAACGAAAAATTTGATGTGCTCATAATTGGTGGAGGACCCGGTGGAACTCCTGCCGCAATGCAATTAGCTGCAAGCGGGAAAAAGGTTTTGTTAGCGGAGGAATCAGGAAAACTTGGAGGTGCTTGCCTGTTTGTGGGATGCATTCCTTCAAAAATAATTAAGCATGGTGCAGATGCGTTTTTCTCGTACGAGAAAAACACTTCCGCCCCTTCTGATGCAAAAGCTGTCCTGGCCGAAACGTGGCACTCCATCCGGAGCAGTATGGAGCACATCCTTAACGATCGCTCCTCTGCAGCTAAACAGCAAGTTAGCCGGTTGTCCATTACTTTTGTGGCAGGGAAGGCGCGATTCATCTCTAACAATGAGGTAGAGATAAACAATACAAGGTATTTGTTTGACAAGGCAATTATCGCCACCGGAGCGCATTCTTTTGTACCTCCTTTCAAAGGGTATGGTACTAAAGAGGTGCTTACCAGTGAGGTGTTATTTCAACAGCCAACATTGCCATCGTCCATGCTGATTGTTGGCGGTGGTCCAATTGGCATTGAGTTGGCACAGATGTTAACAAAGCTTCACGTGAAGTGCACCATAGTTGAGATGATGCCGGGCTTGCTATCCGGCGTGGTAGAGCCCGAATTTGCCGAAGGCATTACCAAAAAGCTGCAGGATACCGGAATTGGAGTATTCACTCATTCGAAGGTTGAAGAGATCAACAAGGTTGACAGTGAATTTCAAACCGTATTTGTTGATGCTGAGGGGAAAACTCAAAAGTTTCGCACAGAGAAAGTACTGGTTGTTACGGGCAAGGTGCCTTCCATTGAAGGGCTGAATTTAGAAGCTACTGACGTACGTTTCGGGAGAAATGGTATTGTGGTGAATGAGTTCTTAGAAACTACCTCTGCAGGAATTTTTGCAACCGGTGATGTGGTGCTGGGTGCCCCTAAATTCGCGCATACCGCCACCTATGATGCCCATATTGCCGCCACTAATATTTTGCACGGAAATGTCAGCAAAGTCTCTTTCGCCAAGAATTCCTGGGTGTTATTCTCCGACCCGGAAATTGCTGCTGCCGGCCTCACCGAAGAGGAAGCGGTGAAAGCAGGCTTTGAGGTGGTAACAGGAATCTTTGATTATAAGGTGGATGCCATGGCGCAAATTAACGGCGATACGTTTGGTTTCCTGAAGTTTGTTGTCAATAAGCACAACCAGGAAATTCTGGGCGTTCATATCTTTATCAACGGTGCTGCTTCGCTGAGCGGAGAGGCTGCGTTAATTGTTTCCGGGAAATTGACGTTGATGGATGTGGTACAAGCCATTCATCCGCATCCAACCCTTACAGAGGCTTTTGCCATGTTGGCAATGAAAATGTTGGCTGGAATGCAAACCCAAACGCACAAGGCTGAGTCTGAAATTACTATAGAATAAGAATACCATGTCTAAAATTGCTGAATAGAATAAGGAGTAAGGTAAAATTACCGCGTGGTAGGTCGGTTTCATTACATTTTAAGGGTGGTCAAGATTTATTTTGGCCATCTTTTGCTTATATATTCATAATGTCGTATTTTTGCGTCATTAGACATTGATATGAATAAATCAGAAAAATTCGATAGCAACTTACAGGAACTTGCTCTCCTGGCCAAAGCCATTTCTCATCCGGCACGATTGGCAATACTACAATATCTTGCTGAAACAAAAACCTGTATTTCCGGTGATATTTCAGACTTTTTACCTCTGAGCCGTACAACTGTTTCACAACATTTGAAGGAGCTTCGTGATTTAGGACTGATTCATGGCGAAATAGAAGGCTTAAAAGTTAACTACTGCCTCTGCAGCAATGAAATACATCGTTTTATGGAATTATTTGAAACCTTTTTTGAACCCATAAAAAACGCATCAATTATTTGCGAAACCTCAAAATGAAAAATATATGAAAATATTGATCCTTTGCACCGGCAACAGTTGCCGCAGCCAGATGGCTCATGGCTTTTTACAATCATTTGACAAATCGCTAACAGTTCGTTCAGCAGGCACCGAGGCATCAGGAAAACTCAACGAAAAGGCCGTTACTGTAATGAAAGAGATTGGCATCGACATCAGCCACCATACTTCCGATTCAGTTGATTTATACCTTAACGACGAATGGGATTATGTAATTACAGTTTGTGGAGGAGCTAACGAAGCTTGTCCTGCATTTATAGGTAAAGTAAAACATCGCCTTCATATGGGGTACGATGATCCTTCGCACATAACAGGTTCGGATGAGTATATCTGGAGCGAGTTCCGCAGAGTGAGAGATGAAATTAAGAATGGGTTTTGGGAGTTTTATAATTTTATAATTCTATAATATGACAATTCGACAATTCGATAATTTGACAATTCGGCAATTCGGCAATGTAACAATGTGACGATTAGACAATGTGACAATTCGATAATTCAGAGATTTGACAATGTGACAATTCGATAATTTGACAATTTGACAATGTGACAATTCGGCAATTTAAGAATGATTCAATTCGGTAATTTGAAAATGATAGGGCAATATGTAAATCTATACACTAACCTTAAATGAAATAAGCCATGAATGATGAGTTTAAAGAAAATGTAATTATCAACCTGACTTTTG
>JBBSBT010000031.1:0-12883 GCA_038250985.1 Bacteroidales bacterium | reverse complement strand
GCATAACACAGCTTCAAAGTTCGTTCCTCACAATTTCAGCAGTGTTTAAGAATGCTTCACCAGCCAATATTCATGGATTGCTCCATCGCATACGTCAGCCACTTCACCCGTCATTTCAGCACCTTCACCGCTCCCACAGCAGCAAACAAATTTCGGTCACCTGGTACTTTGCCGGCGCACATACCCGCTCTTTTGCCCGGCCAGACGCTTGCTCTCACACATGCCTTTGTTACAGCGTCTGGCCAGGTCTGCAGTCGCTTCGCTACAAGTACCTGGTTTCCTCATTGTCAGCTGCTAAGTTCCACCCACTTACAGTTCGACAAGTAAGTTTGAGCCGTTTTACAAGTAAGCACAAGTTAGTTCAACGAGTTTGGAGCACTGTTAACGAGTAATTTGAGTTATAAGCAGTATTTGTATGCGCCATTGCCACTACCGCAAAAACGATCACGAGTGCCCCTCCCAAATGATTTAAATTGGCTGCAGATGTTTCTATTCCAATCTGGAAAACGGTCGGGGAAATCATCAACCAAAGCCCAATGATTACAGAAACTGTTAATTGCCAAGGGGCAGACATTCCCCATATTGATGATTTGAAAACCTTCCATGGGCTATCAACAAATGTTGCTAATTCAGGAGAACGTTGATCTGTTTCAGTAGAAAGTGCATCACCACCTTTCCAAAACACTTTCCATAACGAATCTCCTTTTTGTTTTCGTTGCACCATATGTTGCCACATGGCAATAACTTCATCAATTTGTAAGGGAATCATGGGAAGTATAATAATGGCAGAAAACAGGCAAAGGGCACACCAGGCGCCTACGGTAAGTGGCTGGGAAATCACTAAGAATATACTCACCAAACCTAGCGGAATGACCAAAATACCAAAAAAAGCGACCATCCAGGGCATAGTACGCCATCGGGAAGTGCCTCCCATAAATCCCATCAGAAATTCAAGCGTATAGGCGAGCGTGCCGAGTGCAGCATCTGAAATGGGCCAGCTATGCGACATATTGGAGTTCAAGACGTTTAAGGTGCCTTCCCCAAAAAAAGGATACCAGGCAATATCTACATAGCCCAATTGAAATGCTCCCAAATAGCGGGAGGCCAGCCACCCGATAAATGCCAGGCCAATCATAATGGCGCGCTGCGACCAGCGAGGGCGAATTTATAAAAATCCCTTTCAGCCGGCTTACCAGAGAGAATATTGTACGGCCTGCCGATACAGGTAATTGGGCAGAGCGCGTAATAAAACTTAAAATTGTTTCAGAATTCCAATTGGAAAAAATTCAGAGCATGCTGAAAAACAGGATTCTCGAAATGCCATGGATTATTTCCGAAGGTAATATCCGGGTTATACTTGCCTGTACTGAGGAGAAAAATTATATTGCCGAAATACATTTTTACACTATCAGTCCTGAGATGGTGGTTAAAACAGAAGAGATTCTGCAGGTTTTTGTAAATGAAGCATTATTATAATTGTTCTGATTGTCAATAAAAGTGATGTGACAGTAATTCATCCGTTTCCCTTGTACCGAAAGCGTTGGGGCGCTGGCCTGAATTAAACGGACAGCCAGGTCCCTTGTGTAGAACCGGTTAGTTTTCTATTATTTGAATCCGTATTTCCTAAAATGGCAACATTCAGGCAAGGAATTATATGCCTTATCATCCGCTTTGTATTTACCGGTATCATACCCTGCTTTGGTGATGGCTTTTTCAATAACAACAATTTCCGTGAGGCTGTCATTGAATGCCACATCACTGTTTTTTGTTTTCACATTCCAAACGGCTGCTGAACCACCAAATTATTTTTTTACTCAGATTTATTTAATTCTTCCTTTTTCTCAGCTGCTTCCTTTGCTTTCTTTTTAAAATAACCTCTGAAAATAAAATTGTGTTTGACTGCATTCATGTTTTCATCCAATCCTTTGGAACTCTTTCTCAGGTTTAGCATGGTCTGATTCAAATTCTCTGCAAAGGTTGAATCACGTATTAACCTTCCGAGTGTTCCATTTCCTTTATTTATTTCATGCATCATTTTTGTAAGTTGCGCCGAGACAATCTCTGCATTACCGGCAGTAACATTCAATTTGGCCATAATGGAATCTGTACCGGTCAATCCTTGTGAACTCTTTTTAAAATTCAGTATGGTCTGATTTAAATTCTCAGCTATAGTTGAATCCTGAATCAGCCGGCCAAGTGTTCCATCTCCCTTGTTTATTTTATTCATAATCAATGCAAGTTGGTGCGAGATATCTTCAGCATTAGATGCTGTTACCTTCAAACTTGCCATCACAACATCCGACCCGGTCAACCCTTTGGAAAACCTGTTCAGATTCGATATGGTTTGATTAAAATTCTCGGCAAGGATTGAATCGCGGATCAACCTGTTTAGTGTGCCTTTTCCACTATTGATATTACCAGCAATATCAGATATTTGTTGCGATATATCCTCAACATTAGCTGTGGTTGCATCCAATCGTGCCATGATGGCGCTTTTTTCAATTGTTTGTATTGATTCAAGACGTTGGCCTTTTTTTGCCAACGGAGCGTCAGAGCTTCCAGGGAGGATAATAATAAGTTTATCGCCGATTATCCCATCTGAACCCAATGTAACTTTACAGTCCGATTTGATAAACTGCCAAACGTCTGTTTTTATCATCAGATCGACTCTTACCGTCGTATCATCAACAATTATTATATTGTCAACCGTACCGATATTGATTCCTGAAAAACGAACATTATTACCAACCTGTAATCCACTTACATTCGAAAAAGTGGATGTAAGTTTAAAAACGGGATTAAATAAGTTCTTTTGTTTCCCGATAACAAATATGGCCAGTACAAAAATAGCCAACCCGCCGGCAACAAATAATCCCAATCTGATTTTAAATTTTTGAGTATGAGAATCCATGTTGCTAAAGTACAGTTTGGTAATAATGAAAGTATTACAGAATTTTTGAAATAAGTTACATATTTCACATATTCTTAATTCATTTCCTGTTTACCTTATGGTGGGCCTGATGTTTGTTTCGGCTTGGGTCCTTATTTAGAGGAAATAATAGCAGTAATGGCCGAATGTCTGACTAATCAGGTCGGTCTGTGATCTTTGCAAGTAGTGTAATAGGTATCGAAGAGTGCTTTAATCTATCATTTTAGCGTTATCAGGCATCGCTTCTATTGCTTATTCCGAAGTCGCAATGCATTGGCAATAACCGACACTGAACTGAAGCTCATGGCTGTGGCAGCTATCATGGGGCTGAGCAGAAGTCCGAAAAAAGGAAACAGAATTCCGGACGCAACAGGCACACCAATGGAATTGTAGACAAAGGCGAAGAACAGGTTCTGTTTTATATTGCGTATTACCAACCATACCCTTGCTGGCATGTCTCCCAACGCGTGAAGGCACAAATTTGTTGCTTATACTCCAACTGTCGTTAGTGTTCCATCAATTATAAAATACACAAATGCAATCCGTAGTTTATTCGCCGGAAAAAGCGGCTTATAAGATTACTTCACTAAGATGCTACTGCACATGGAGATACACGCGATTATGTTGGCAAAGGAAAAAGCTTGCTTGAAATTTTTCCGATATGATGTAGGAAAATAGGTTAAAATGCTGTCCTGAGTTTAAAATTCAGGACAGCATCGGATTTTCTTTTGGAAGACTAAGAATAGCAGTGTTTCAACCCATGTTCCAAAAACATGACTGATCAATCATCATAATATTCTTTAAAGTTGAATTTTAGCTTTTCGCCCGGGTTTCTTATTTTTTGGGTCCATTCATCATTCCGCCATGACTCATCATTCCGTTCATATCCATCCTGTCACCCTCTTTCATTTTCATTTTTTTACCGTCTTTCATGATATATTCGCCATTCGTCATAAATTTAGTCCCATTTTTCAAAGTCATAGTTTTGGTCATGGGCATTTCTTTTCCGTCCTTTACAACCAGCATTTTGCCATCTTTCATCGTGAAATAATCATTGTTCATCATACCATGATTCATCATATCACCTTGATTCATCATATTACCTTGATTCATCATATTCCCGTCCATACCCATCATATCACCCTCTTTCATTTTCATTTTCTTACCGTCTTTCATGATATATTCGCCATTCGTCATAAATCTGGTCCCATTTCCCATAGTCATATCTTTAGCCATAGGCATTGTTTTGCCATCTGTCACAACCATCATTTTGCCATCTTTCATCATAAAGTAATCATTGCTCATCATACCATGATTCATCATATCACCACGATTCATCATATTCCCGCTCATATCCATCATATCACCCTCTTTCATTTTCATTTTTTTACCGTCTTTCATGATATATTCGCCATTCGTCATAAATCTGGTTCCATTTTCCATAGTCATATCTTTGGTCATAGGCATTGTTTTGCCATCTGTTACAACCATCATTTTACCATCTTTCATCTCTACAGCTTTGGCATTTGTTTGAGCAAAAGAGTTGCCTGATATCAAGCATCCCATAAGCATAAAAATTGAAGCCAGTATGGTAGAAGCTATTTTTTTATTATGCATACTATTTTTCATTTTAGTTTGAATTAAATTTTCCTTCAGATTGCTGTTGCCCATTTTTTTTTGAATAAATTATCTGTTGCAAAGGTGGAGAACTTCAGCTTGAATAGTGTTACAAGATTTTAGGAATATGTTACATAATTCAAGCATTTTCAGGCAAAATGACTAGTTGTCGTTAGTGTCTCATCAAAAAAAAATGCTATCCCTAATTTATTTGCCGGGAAAAGCAGCTCCCCGCAAAAACGGGGAAAATACGGGACAAGTAATTAGATCGTTACTATAAGTTGCAAATCCCGCCGGAAGGAGGCTCACATTATTAATTGATGTCACCTTATTATTCTTATTCGAATTTTATTTCAGCCTTAACCTTAACGCATTCGCTATCACCGAAACAGAACTAAAACTCATGGCTGTGGCGGCTATCATTGGACTGAGCAGAAGTCCGAAAAAGGGAAATAATATTCCAGCAGCAATCGGAATACCCACAGAATTGTAAATAAAAGCGAAAAACAGATTCTGCTTTATATTCCGCATTACTTTTCCGCTAAGGTCACGTGCACGGACAATTCCATTGAGGTCACCTTTTACCAAGGTAATTTTTGCGCTTTGCATGGCAATATCGGTTCCAGTTCCCATGGCAATACCAACATTTGCCTGGGTAAGTGCGGGTGCATCGTTTATGCCGTCGCCGGCCATAGCTACAATGTGACCCTGTTCCTGCAGTTCTTTTACTTTATTATATTTTTCATCCGGCAGACAATCGGCAATAAATCCATCCAGGTGAAGCTCGTCAGCTACAGCGCTGGCAGTAAATTTATTGTCCCCGGTAAGCATATGTACTTTGATCCCCATTTCCTGCAATTTCTTGATGGCTGCTCCGGAGGTTTTCTTAATTTTATCCGCCACGCTTATAATACCTTCAACTTTGTTATCCAGAATTAAATACATTACAGTCTGACCCGTCTTCTGCCATTCTTCAGCCAGCTTAATATCCGGATCGTCAAACGAAGCTTTGAAGTCTTCCATTAATCTTTGATTACCCAGCCCGATTTTCTGACTTTTGTATAGCGCCTTTACACCTTTTCCGGTAACCGATTCAAAATCTTTAAGCTTTATCAGTTCGATCTTTTTTTCTTTGGCCCCATTCACAATAGCGTCAGCAATCGGGTGTTCGCTGTTTGCATCTATCGAGGCAGCCAGTTGAAGCACATCATCATCACTCAGTTTCCCAAAAGATTTGAATCCTTTAAGGCTTGGTTTTCCTTCAGTTATGGTTCCGGTTTTATCGATGATCAGAATGTCAACTTTGTTCATTTCTTCAATTGCACTGGCATCTTTCACCAAAACACCCGATTTTGCCATCCGTCCTGTTCCAACCATAATCGACATAGGTGTTGCCAAACCTAAGGCGCAGGGGCAAGCAATAATTAAAACCGATACAGCATTAACAAAGGCATATACAAATGCAGGTTCGGGCCCCCAGATTGCCCATATGGCAAATGTTAAAAGAGCAATTAGAACAACAATCTGGACAAAATATTTGGCTACTACATCAGCCAGCCTTTGAATCGGGGCTCTTGATCTGCTGGCTGTATTCACCATTTCAATGATTTGGGAAAGTAAAGTGTCCGAACCAATCTTTTCAGCTTTCATCTCAAAAACGGTTTTCCCGTTAATGGTTCCGCCAGTCACTTTATCATCTTTCGTTTTATCGGAAGGGATAGGCTCACCGGTAATCATACTTTCATCAATAATGGCTGAACCTTCAGTGATTACTCCATCAACAGGAATTTTTTCGCCTGGTTTCACCTTCAGTATATCTCCTACCTTACCTTCTTCAAGCGGAATTTCTTCGTCCTTCCCTTGACGGATAACCCGTGCGACAGGAGGTACAAGTCCCAGCAACGCTTTGATGGCTGAATTAGTCTTGCTGTGTGCTCTCAGTTCAAGTACCTGTCCCATTAATACAAGCGTTATGATTACTGCTGCTGCTTCGAAATAGGAGTGAACGTTTCCTTGTACATCCTTGAATTGCTCCGGAAATAAGCCAGGAAATAAAAGCCCTACAATACTGAACAGAAATGCGGTGCCGACTCCGATTGAGATTAAGGTCCACATATTAGGCGCCCATCGGCGTAAGGAACCCCAGCCTCTTTTAAAGAATACTCCCCCGGCATAAAAAACCACTGGTGTGGCAAGGATAAACTGTACCCAGGTCCAGATTTTTTTTGAAGCAATGGCTTCGAGATGCAGAAAGGGGATCAGGTCGGACATGGAAATAATAAATACAGGTAAACTCAATGCCAGAGCAATCCAGAATTTCTTTGCCATTTTCCTGTAAGCTTGTTCTTCCTCACTGGTTTCGGCACCTTTTTCCGGTACCAGTGTCATACCGCATTTGGGGCAACTTCCCGGGTGATCCTGCCTGATTTCGGGATGCATAGGGCAGGTATAAATGACCCGGCTAGCCCCTGCTTTATCTTCTTTTTTCAGGTGCATGCCACAAACCGGACAATCGCCGGGTTTGGGATAAGTCTTATCACCCTCGCACAACATGGTGCAATAGTATTTATCCTGATTTGTTTCCTGACTGGAATGCGTATGGTCGTGATTATTTTCTTCTGTTTGTTTCACCGCATTGTGACCTTGTGGATTTCCTTTCTGTACTTTTTCTGCGGGAACGAGGTGCATGTTGCAAACCGGGCAATCTCCTGGTTTGTTATAAGTTTTTTCACCCTCGCATTTCATGGGGCATATATATTTATGCTTGCTGCCAGGTTGTACTTTTTTTTCAGTTTTATTCATAATACCATTTTTTATTCTTTTCTTCATGGTTTCATATGTTAGCCGTTAAAATCAGCTTCGTGCATTATGGGGATAATTCCTGAAAATGCAGCGCACCAACTTTCTCTGGTCAGCATTTTGCCGGGGGAAAGAAGATTTAGCCATTTATAAACACTATTTTCCGGATAAAAATTGTTTCGTCCCTCACGGGACTTATTTCAATTATGTATCTTGTTTTCTACCAATATATTGCCCCTACGGGGCAGTCCTGTTAGATTATTTGCGATAGCAAATAGCTATTGGTAGAATTAAAAGTAATCCCATCGTGAGAAGTCCCGTATGGGACGTAATCAAATCAAGGGTTCCAGTACATTGTAATCTTTTTTATCAGACAACATTGATTTATATATTATGATTGCAGGGTAATGTTGGGTAATACATTATTAAACCACTCCGATTTGAAGTAATGAACAACACTTCTTACAGGCAGATATTATTTTGATTTATTGTTTTGGTTCACAACTTTAACAGCCAGCCAAACAATAACAGCGAGAACGATAAGGCCGATTATCCAGCCATATCCGAATCCCATTCCCCAACCATTATTCATTCCGTCCATCATACTATTGGTTTTAATTATTATGAATAACTTATTTTAACTTATCATTCCGACTCTTCAAAATCAAGTTTTAATGAATCTTGTTCGTTTTCATTCGATCATGATTCAATGATGTTGTGTCGTGCATCATGTGTCTGTTTTTCATCGTCTTTGAATGATGCATCATATTCATAGTATCATGATTCATCATCATTGAGTCATTCGTCTGATGCATATTTCCGTTTGGTATATCCTTCATTTCAACCAGTTTCATTCCGCATACAGGACATTTGCCCGGTTTATCCATTACAACATCATGGTGCATAGGGCATGTAAATTTCACCGTTTGTTCAGTGGTGGTTTTCTTCTGTGGTGTTTGACTGTAAACCACAAAACCTGTAAGATTTACTGCCAATAATCCTGTTATCAGGATTGCGGGTATTATTAATTTCCGTTTCATAACTTTATTTATTTTTATTGATTTGGCTAAGGTTGGCATTGCACTCATGGTAAATTCTTCGAGTTTTTGTGGCCTGGTGGCAATTTTTCTCCTGACACAAAGTCAAAGGCTCCATGAATCACCAATTCACTTTACAATTCCATTTTAAACTACAGCCATTGATTTTAACAAACCAGAATTTTTCCGGTCTGAATCAGAGCGAAGCAATTGCCCGCTCAAGTTTTTCTTTTATTTCCCGGGCGATTTCGGCAAGATCCGGGTTTTCAATGGCCATCATCGATGCCAGCGGATCAACTGCGGCAACTTCAATTACATTGTTCCCCAATTCCTGAATGATTACACTACATGGCAGCATGGTTCCAACCTTATCTTCTTGTTGCAATGCCTTGTAAGCAGATGCCGGGTTACAGGCGCCAAGTATCATGTATTTCCTGAAATCGACATCCAGTTTTTCTTTCAGTTTTTCCTGAATATTAATTTCGGTAAGCACACCAAATCCTTCTTTTTTCAGTGATTCGGTCACAAGCACGACAGCCTGGTCGAAACCTGAATTTATTGTTTTATTGATGTAATATTTCATGGGTATAAATTTATATGATTAAATAATTATTTCACCAAAGTCAGGTGCATATTGCAGACCGGGCAATTGCCGGGAGCATTGTATGTTTTGTCCCCTTCGCAATTCATTGGGCATTGATAAACATTTTTTAAATCAGAATGCGTATGTTGCCCGTGCGAATGCCCACCTCCGCCACAGCATGAATTTGTTTCAATATTTTTATTCGTTGAGCTGGTTCCTACAAATATTTCTCTTAAATTTTTCATGGCTTTTAATTTAGTGATTTAGAATAAAACAAAGTTACAGCCTCAAACCTGGCAATATGCTACACAATTCATTGATTCTTTTACATAATTCACAGATATCAGGCATTATCAATTGATTTTCGTTTTCGCTCCTACGGCTTTTAAAATAGGAAGTTGTAAATCCGGACACTTTCTTGCATGGTGAAATTCCGGTTCTCGATATCTGACAATAAGTTTTTAACTATAGAAATTCCTTCAGGTTACATCCTTATAAGGGTTACTTCGGAAGAGCAATCTATTTTTGCTATATGAAAAGTGTTTTTTATAAAAGTTTTTATTCTTTATAGGCCAATAACCGTAATGCGTTAAAAACAACAACCAAAGTAGAGCCTTCGTGAATCACTACGGCAATCCCGATACCGGCCAGGCCAAAAATGGTTGACGGAATAAGTAAGGCAACTATACCCAAACTAATCCATAAGTTCTGCTTGATAATGCCCCTTGCTTTTCGGCTCAATCCGATGGCAAAAGGCAGAATTTCGAGTTTATCTCCCATCAGGGCAATATCGGCTGTTTCTAAAGCCACATCGCTACCGGCTGCGCCCATGGCTATGCCCACGGTGCTGTTGGCCATGGCCGGGGCGTCGTTCACGCCATCACCAATCATGGCCACTTTAGATTCCGTTTCTTTCAGTTTCTTTATGGCATCAACTTTTTCTTCGGGCAGCAAACTTCCCCAGGCATCCGTTATTCCGATTTCTTTAGCAACAGCATCGGCTACCTTTTGATTGTCGCCTGTGAGCATGACCATCCGTTTAATACCAATTTTCTTTAGTTGCTCCAGTGTTCTTTTAGCTTCTGCCCTCGGGGTATCCATTAAGGCAATAATGCCTATATAATCGCTATTCCGGCGAATAAGCATGGTGGTGTTTCCTTCGCTTTCAAGGGCTTTTACTTCTTCCCGTATTTTATCGGAAGGCTTTCTGTCATCGAGGTTTTCATAAAGTTCCAGGTTACCGATATATATTTTATCTTTTCCCAGCGTAGCCTTATCCCTTTCCCCAAAACGGCTTCCAGGTCTTTGGCCTCAGGGAAATAAGCTCCGTCCAAACGTTCCCTGCCATCCCTTACCACTGCTTTCGCCAGTGGGTGGTCACTCAGATTTTCAACAGCCACAGCAATTTTTAGGATTTCTTCTTCATTGATATCTCCCAGGCCAACCACTTTGGTGAGTTTCGGTTTACCTTCTGTAAGCGTACCGGTTTTATCGAAAGCTAAAGCAGTTAAAACACCAAGATCTTCCAGCGGCCTGCCGCCTTTTATAAGCACCCCGCTTTTGGCAGCCCGCGCTACCCCACTCAGCACAGCACTTGGTGTGGAGATGGCCAAAGCACATGGGCTGGCCGCTACCAGCACTGCCATTGCCCGGTAAAAGCTTTCGCTAAAGGTTTCGTCAATCACCAAAAAAGCGCCAAGCAATAACATTACCAACCCTAACACCGATGGCACGAAGTACCTCTCAAACTTGTCGGTAAATCTTTGGGTGGGCGATTTCTGTGTTTGTGCTTCGTTTACCAGTGTTACAAGACGGGATAGAGTTGAGTCTTTAGCTTCTTTAATGACCTTAATCTCAAGCGTGTTGTTACCGTTTATGGTGCCTGAGAAAACCCTGTTTTCGCTTTTTATGTTTTTTTCTTTGGAATAGTCTTTTTCAGAGTCTTCCACAGGCACTTTATCCACCGGCACACTTTCGCCCGTTATGGGCGCCTGGTTCACACTGCTTTCGCCGCTTACCACCACGCCATCCGCTGAAATTTTGCTATTGGGTTTTACCACGATGATATCGCCAATACCCAGTTTTTCGATACCTATTTCTTCTGTCTTGCCGTTTTTCTTTATCAAGGCGGTTTTTGGGGCGAGTTCTGCTAAAGCAGCGATGGATTTCCGGGCTTTGTTCATGGCATAATGCTCCAGCGCATGGCCCATGCTGAAGAGGAACAACAGCAAAGCACCTTCAACCCATTTGCCCAGAGCAGCTGCACCGATGGCTGCAACGAGCATGAGAAAGTCAATTTCGAAACCACCTTTAATTACGGTCTCAATGGCTTCTTTGGCAGTGTAGAATCCCCCAAAGAAATACGCACCGATATATAGCGACAGGCTCACCCAGGAAGGCATTGCATCCACGAAAGAGAGGCCAAAGCCAATGGCCAGCAGTATTCCCGAAATGATGGAGAAAATCAATTCCGTATTTTTACCTGGAGTGTCACTATGTGCATGTTCCTTTTCTTTATTTTCTTCACTATTGTCCTTTTCGATTTTTTCGCCTTTCGATGTCAGCACTTTTTCTTTGACAGAACGCAGATATTTTTCAGCATTTACAGCGGTATCGGGTATTCCAAGGCCTTCTTTTCGCAAGGCTTTAAGTATTTCCGATTCACTGATTTTGGCTCTATCGAACTCTGCTCTTACCATTCCCGAAGCAGAAACAGAGGCTTCCAGCATACCATCCAAAGCGTTAAGGGTGCGTTCGATAATACGGGCATGGCGCGGATGGCGAATGCCATCCACTTCAATGAGTTTATGTCCTGTTTTTTTCGTAATGGAAGCCCCGGCCTGCTTAACAAAAGAACGTATGCGTGCAATGGAAATTAAGCCGGGGTCATAATGGAAACAAAGCTGCGGCACGCCATTTTCAGTACTTTCAGAAACATGTACTTTCTCCAGTCCTTTTCTATTTTGAAGCAGTTGAATAAGCTCCTGAACACATTTGTCTTTTTCGTCCGGCACTTCGGGCAAAATGAGTGGTATTTGTATTTGCAGCTTTTTCATATTCCTGTATTTTTTAAGTTCTATAATATTTCAAAAACCGAGACTATGAGATAAGATTTAGTATTTTTTGAACTATAACACTTGTTTAAACAGAAGGTTGCCAACTTGTTCAGACAACCTGTCAATAAAGTTATGAATTATTTTTATTGTTCTATAAACCCGTTTTACCCGGTAAGCGTTTTCAACATTTGAGACATAAATTATCCCATCGCCCGGATTAAGTGTCTTTCCGTATTACGATCCTTGTTAAATCGAAAAATATGGTGAGGGCTATTTGTTCCGGCATTCCAACCGATGCCACCTTCCCATTCACAATTAAGAAGAGTGATGTTTTTAACTTATACTCCTCAACCAGTTCGGAATGTTCTTCAAAATACATCACCTTATAG
The DNA here is from genome assembly GCA_038250985.1 of Bacteroidales bacterium. Lineage (GTDB taxonomy): Bacteria > Bacteroidota > Bacteroidia > Bacteroidales > UBA4417 > UBA4417. The sequence goes on along the minus strand of JBBSBT010000031.1, from coordinate 473 downwards.
GGGTAATCCCGAGCTCTACAGTTGCTGTTCTATTATTGGTCGGTGGTTACAGGTTTTAGTTGCTGCGATAATAATTTCCATGAATCGTCTTAAATTTACTGGTTCGTATTCATTTTACGTTTTAAAAACTGTGCGTTAATGGCAACAATAATGGTACTCATGCTCATTAAAACAGCCCCTACAGCAGGGCCCAGCACAAAACCCGATGAGTATAATACGCCTGCAGCCAGCGGGATGGCAACGGCATTGTACCCGGTTGCCCATACTAAGTTTTGAATCATCTTTTTGTAAGTGGCTTTCCCAAACAAAATAAGATTGGCAATATCCTGCGGATTACTGTTTACCAGGATAATATCGGCGGTTTCAGCAGCTACATCTGTGCCGGAACCTACGGCTATGCCCACATCTGATTGTGCAAGTGCCGGAGCATCATTTACCCCGTCGCCGGTCATGGCAACAAACTCCCCCTTGTT
>JBBSBT010000030.1:0-13114 GCA_038250985.1 Bacteroidales bacterium | reverse complement strand
TCTTAACTTATACCGCTATCGCGGGAAACAACAAAGTTAAGAATATATATTCAATCCGGGATTCAATCTATCTACTGAGCAGGGATTTCCGATGAATCACCTGCATGGTCCTTTTTATCTTTGTTTCCTAATAATTTCTTCATACTTGCAAAGAATATCCTACCCATTTTTTTAACGGTTTCGGGATTGTGAGCTACCAGGTTTTTAATGCCAAACATGATTGCAGTGCCCAGGATTTTTTTTACAGGACCACCCGAAAAACCCTGGAATAAAAATTTGGAAACATATCCGGCTGAAAGACCAATTGATGAATTCAGGAGATCCCCTCTTAATTCATCCGATTCGGCTGATTCCCGGAAAATATTTTTTATTAAATTTATTGGTTTTATACTTTCGTATGTTAGCAGGGCCTGCTCTTTCAGCAAAATACCTTCTGTATACTGCCTCGCTTCTAATTGAACAATTGCGGCTCTCAGATCAGCTTGTGTAACGATTGTTTGCATAATCCTGCTTATTGAAGTGCTTGTTTGATGATTAATTCGCTGATAGGCTTCTTAACCCATGAATGAAGAAAAAAATGCAACACAATACCGGCTATAAGATAAAACCCTGCCACTATAAAAAACCCGTAATAAGCCTTCCCGAGTATATCGCCAAGCCAAAGTGCAACTGCTATACTCAAAACAAATGAGAACATTGCGATCATAAGCATAGTACTAAGCCTTGCTATCAATGAGGTTGCTACAATTGTCGACGTTTCCAGCAACTTGAGTTTTGACAGTTCGTAGGTTGTTTTGCCGTACGCTTCAGCGCGCTCGTATAGTGATTCAATTGAATTTGCTGTTGTTTCCATTAGCTTATGTATAATCTTTTAGGCTTTCAATGTGAATTGGATTTTGGCTACAGGTATTTATTTTTTATGTTTACCCTTTGCTTTACCCGGATTTGAGCTGTACGGATGATGAGGATTATAGGAATTCTTGAACCATCCCGAATGTTTTCCATTGTCATGTTTAGCATGTTTAGGATGATAAACAACGCAGGATGTTGTGCTGAATAAAAGGCAACTGCACAATAGTATAAGTGCAATTGATCTGATTATTTTCATCTAGGGTAAATTACAAATAATTTATTTGTATTAACTCTGCCGTATTCCAACTTTATATTCTTTAAAGTGACATTCAGTAAAAGGTACCTGGCCTTCATTTTTTTTAGTTTTTAGCACTGGCAACCTTTGCTTTCGCTTTTTCTACTTTAAGCCTTTCAGTTTCAGCCATAAGGTTAACTTCTTCCACAACTGTTTGAAATTGTTCAGTGATGTTGTCAATCAAATCATTGAATTTTTCTTCCAGTTCGTCAGAATATTCAAAGCTTTTTCTGTGAAATTTCTTACGTGTGGTTGAGCCTTTATCCGGAGCGTATAAAATTCCCAATGTCGCTCCTGCCACAGCGCCTGCCAAAACGCCGATTAATATTTTTTGTATACTCATGATTAATGGTTTATTTAATGATTGAAAATTTCTGAATACAAAGTAAAGCTAGTTTATGCTGATATTCATTACAGAATTTTGCCAAAAAGTTACATTATTCACACATCCGGCCATGTGTTATGCCGTTCTTCAGGAAGTTGTTCTGAGAAACTTCTTTCAGGAGGAACAAAATAACACGGAAAATATTTTTATTTTAATGCACAAAAACCTGATCCAAAGGAAAAGGTTTTTTGTGAATTACCTGAGAATTTTATTTCCCGATCTCACTTTTTAGAACAGAATTGATAATCCTGCGTATGCTGAATATGTCTTTAAATGAGTACGGTCGAGAATATAATAGGAATCGGTTGTAGTACTGGTATTATTGTCACTTATATCGAACAAGCCATAAACACCGCGAAAACCTATGCCAAGACGAAAAGCGCCTGACGGACTGAGAGCAAAGTCAGCACCGGCACCGTAAGCCAGGCCAAGATCGCCTTTCTTTACATCTATAATTGCCTGAGTGTTACTCCCGTCACCTCCTGTTGTAAAAACACTGCTTCCGACACTGATACCAATTTGTGGGCCAGCTACAATATTAAAATTGACCGGACCGGTTTTATTCGTATTGAGTGCAAGCAATAATGGAATATTGACGTACTTCAGGTTGATTTTACGCTCAACGTCCTGTTCTTTATATTTCTGCGTAATGGAACTGTAAATAACTTCGCCCTGAATCCCAACATGGTTTGAAAAATTATAACCCAGTAAGGCTCCGATACCATAGCCAAGTGTAGCCTGACCGCTTACAGTGCCGCCGGAAGATGTTTTCATGTCGAATGCTGAAACAGTTGGCATGAAACGCAAACCGAACTCAGCTTTTTGAGCATTTGCTTTTAATGTAATTGAAAAAAGCAGTGCAGAGACAGAAATGTAAATGATGAATCTGATTTTTGAATTTTTCATTATGTTTTCATTTTAGAATTAATGATACAAAGGTCGGCAACCTGGTACTGAAAGCTGTTACACAATTAATGTCTTTAGTTACATCATTCACATGTTGTCACATCAAGTAAGCTTAAAGTAAAAGCCTTCGATCCTGAATAGCATCAGAATAGAAGGCTCTTAGACTTAATTAGTTACTGCTTGAGAAACAATTTATTTTCTCGAAATAATTCCTCACTTTCTACTCGATTCAAGCATATTGCAAGCCTGTTGGCAAAAGGGTATATTAAACTGTAGGTTTGATATACTTTCCGTTTGCATTAAACAACAGTACCACATCTTTTATTTTTACGCTATAAGTTACTTTGCCTTTAGCGCTGGTTATCTTGGTTGCTTTTTTTACATACGAATCTTTAAAATTTTCATTTACATAATTTATTGTAGCAGATGGAAGTGCTGCAACCGAAATTTGCTTTTCAGTTTCAGTTACTTTTCCAGCTGCGCTGTAGGTAACTGACCTATCTGTTGAGTCCACAACATAATTAGCTTTAAAAGCACTCCCGGTTTTAACCCATTCAACAGTGGTAACTTTAGGATGCGATTTTACAAAAGTTTTTGAAATGGCAGGTGGGACATCATTTAACGTCAAAACCTGGGCGTACGAACTGCTTATCATACACACAACGGCGATCAGAAGAATTAATTTTTTCATTTTCTTTAAATTTTGTATTAATAAATACGATTATTATTTAGTGCAAAATTACAATCCCCATTCTATCGGGCTGTTACACAATTATAGTCTTTAGTTTCATAATTCACATATTGTCATATCAGATAAGATTAAAGTAAAAGCCTTCTCTCCTGAATAGTATCAGAATAGAAGGCTCTTAGACTTAATAGGGTACTACTGGAGAAAAAACTTATTTTCTCGAAATAATCCGACCTGTTTCAATGAGTTTATTGTCACCATAAATTTTGTAGATGTACATTCCGGTAGGCAGATCACTTGTGTTAAGCGTGGTTGATTGTTTCGTGAGGACCGAATTCTTCACTTCCACACCCAAAATGTTTAAGATTTTAATTTCATAATTCCGAATTTTAGACGCATTATTTAATGTGATAGTAATTGATGTCTTAAAGGGATTTGGATAAATAGAAACAGACTCACCTGCAGGAGAATTAATGCCTGTAAGGGTACAACCGGCAGCGGGCATGGTTGTGGTAATTGCAGAAGTTGTTAAGGAACCGGAAGTTGTAAGTGCCCGGCCATTCAGTGTAACACCTGTATTTAATGCACCCAAAGCCCCGTTATTACAGACTATGGTGCCACAAAAAACGGAGTAGTTGTTTATGCTGACAGCACCTTCGATTTTCCAATACACATTTTTTGCCTGTGCTCCGTTAATCAGGATAACTTTCGAATATGTGCTGGTAGTAAGCGCTCCGTTCATCTGGATCACAAATACGGCATCCGCATTACCCTGAGCATTCAGATACAGCGAATCTGTAAGCGTTGTGGCAGCATTCAGAAGATATGTATGTGGTGTAAGTACAAGGTTGTTGCCAAATTGTGCAGGATACAACAGTTCAATATCGTATGGCAGGGTATTCAGGTAATTGTACACGTTAAGTAAATCAGCTGCGCATATTGCTGTAAAACCATCAGGAATGGGATGGATAGTGCCGGTTACTTTCAAAGGATCAAAACCTGCAGTTAAACCTACGTTTGATCCAACATCTCCCATTATTGTTGTTATGCCTGTGTTGGTAACTGCACCGTTAGCTGAAAATATGCCAAAACATTCAACAGTACCTAGGTCAGGAGCAATTGGACCTGTAAGCACGGGGCTTCCGCAACCAATTGGTGTGTAGGCCAGCAATCCATCCACCGTAATAGCTCCTGCTGTTGAAAGAGCTCTGCCTTCAAGGGTGTCGCCTGTACTCATTACAATTCCGGCATTGTTAGCAATGATTGTTCCTCTCATTGTGGTTCCAGCTGCCATGCTCACCAATCCTTCTACTTTCCAGAATACATTACATGCCTTTGCTTTATTTGTTAAATAGATTTTTGAAGAAGCATTAGTTGAAAAAGCTCCCTGTATCTGAAAAATAAAAACGGCATTTGGGTCACCTTTTGCATCCAGGGTGAGTCCCAGGTTTAAGGATGCTTCACTGGATATGGAGTAAACACCCGGATACAGCGTAGCTCCATTTCCAAGCAAAGGTGCCGGCCAGAATGTTGCAATCGTACTGTTAAGCTGGTTATATGCAATCAGCAAATCTGCTGCACATTTTGCGCTAGCACCATCTCCGTCGTGCATTATACCGTTCACATTTCCAAATGCAGTGCTCGAACCATTATTGCTACCTATATTACCTGTAAGCTGCGAAAGTCCTGTATTGCTTACGGCCCCGTCGGTCGAAAAGAGAACAAAGTCGGCCGCAGTTCCCAGGTCAGGTGCCTGCCCGAAATTTACATTTGGAATAATAAAAAGTAGAAATGCTGTAAGTAAATAAAGTAGATTAGTTTTCATAGTATCATTTTTATGTTGTGAATAAATTTTCACAAGGGTACAAAATTGGTTATATTTCGAAGGGTATATGTTGTATAATTTTATAAATAAGTTGCATAATTCACATGTACTGAAAGAATAAAGCTGCCTGGTTTTGAAACCAGGCAGCTTTAATTACAAGGAATTGATATATATTCCGTTAATTTAAATTTTAGGCATAATATCAATTATTACAGTACGGTTGTAAAAACGTTCCTCAGGAAATTTGTTTTCGAAAGGAGCTGAATTTACATCTTCACCGGATCCGGATACCTGGAATTTCACATCTGTACGACCTGTTTTTGCCAGGCTCTTCTCAAGAATATCCTTTACGTTGTTAGCCCTTGCCGTCGACAAGTCCTTATTGTAAGGTTCTTCACCGATGTTATCAGTATGACCGTTAATAATTACTGTTCCGTTTTGAGGAATCTTTGGCGCTACTACTTCAGTGAGATATTTTTCATACATAGGGATAGCCTTCGATTCATTAAATTCATAAATTATACTGAATCTCATACCTTCTGTTGTTGCAGGCGGGGTCCATAGAACCATATGCATCGGAGCTTCTTTCTTTACAATTTCGCCGTTTTTTGCCTGGCCTATCATAGTTACCTTATAGTCACCTTCGGGACGGGTACCTAATATGGATTTTCCGGGAATGCTTACTGAATCCGTAGTATAAGGACCAAAATTATTAATGGTTCCTTTTTCGTCAGCAATCTGCAATGACCATGAGTTGAATGCTTCAGTTGCACCTGTGTTCGTAAATGTTACATAACTTTCAACAGGAGCTATCTGCACACCATTTTGTCCAACAGATATCGTTTTGTCTTCCGGGTTATTCCTGAATTCCAGCAATAAAACAGGTGAATTTGTCTCGATAGAAACGCGGCGGTCTCCTTCGCGAAGGGCAACCAGTTCGAGTGTGCCACCAGGTTGAACCGAAGGGATTTCCGGTTTAACAACGCCTTTGGTAGTTATTCTTGAAGATGCGATTCCAAATACATTTACAAGATATGCTTTGACTGATTCAGACATTTTAAGGCCATCCTGTACGCCACTTGCTGATGATCCGACCAATATAATGGTAGTTGACGGATTTTTTATCATGCGATCGCCAAGGATGTTCAGTATGTTATAATAAACTGTCATCTGACGGTCCGATCGGCCTGAAAGGCTATTAGGAGCAGTTTCAACAAGCGCATTTTCCCTGAAGTCTTTCACCTGGTCTTTCTTAAGAAGGATATAACGGTCAGGAATCTGAGTTGATCCTAAATCAAAAAACACATAATTCCTTATCGGGAATATTTCCTTTACTTTAGGCTCTACCCTTACATTCTTTGGTGAAGTTACAGTAAACTGAACTTCCGGTGTAGCCACAACAACTGCAACAGGTGCAATAACTTCTGCTTTTACTGGTGCCGGGATTACCCGTCCGCGTCCAAATTTAAGTGCAATCCCTGCTCTGACAGTGGTGTTATTCCAGGTTTCAATTGAACGGGGAGTCTGGCCAAAATAGGGGTGGAATGATACGAATGGTGAGAGTACAAACTGAGTCTGATTACTGGTTGAAGAGAGCGGGATATCGTATCCTGCTCCGACCTGCATCGAAATTTGAGTTTTATTTACATCGCTTAAATCACCTTTTACTTCTGTAGCTACCTGGCCATCAACCGGAGGAACATCAGGATTAAGTCCTTGATTATAAGTAAATGCTTTATCCATATTGAATGCAAAGCGCGGGCCGGCAAACAAATAGAAATCGGATTTGAAAGGAGCCAGGCGTATACTTGGCTCAACGGTAATATAGCTGATATTTGTTTGCAGATCAGCAGGACAGTTACAGGGAGATTCTACCTGGTCGAATTTGCCTTTACGGCTGTCGTATCCTGCCTGCAACATAAAGCCCAGTCGTGAATCGGGCTTATGAAACTCCACAAGCGGAGCTACAAATACCCCTACGCCCTGGCCATCATGAAATACAGCAGGAGGAGCAAAATCGGTTGTTAACTGGTGGATTGAACCGCGGTAAAAATTAAAATTTGCGCCGCCGGCCACACCAAAATACCATGAGGGTTTCGTGTACTGAACAGCATCCTGCGCCTGCACCGATGCCTGGAAACCTGCTATAAAAAAAGCACCTATTATCGCACTTTTAGTGATCAGGTTTAAAGAGGACCAAGATGAACGTGATCTCTTTTTTAAATTAAGTATTGATTTCATATGTTTCTTATCTTATTAGTTATTAAAAGTCAAAAGGAATAATCATGACTGATATCGTCAATGTAGAATTCTGATTTCATCAGTCATGACTATTCACAATGATTATGGTTTTGTGATTGTATTTGTACTGGTCATTACTACTGAGCCGTTTTGTGCGAGCATACGACCCACTGCGGTTGCGTATGCATTCATTGTGATGGATTGTAATGCCAGGATATTCCCCTGGAATGAAGTATAGTCTCCGATCACAGCGGAACTTCCGGTCTGCCAGTAAACGTTTTTAGCCTGGGCGCCATTAGTAAGAATAATATCTCCACCTGCTCCGCCTATTGTGGTAAAGCCTGAAGCTACCTGGAATATCCATACTGCATTTGCATCACCTTGTGCGTCAAGCGTAAGGTCACCATTCTGTATCAACAGAGTAGATGTTGATTTGTAAATGCCCGGGGCAAGGGTTTTGCCACCCTGGTCGCCTGATACAGTTGCCGGTGCAGGTGTAGTTGCAGCTTCAAGAGCAAGGTAGGCTGCCGTATAGTCGAGTTTGGCCTGATTTAATGCTGCATAAATACCTGCAGGAACAAGGTCATCCGATGCATGAATTGTCCCATTTACAATAGTAGCCGGAGGAAATCCGGTAACCGAAGAACGCAGTCCGGGAAATATCCCGACATTCAGATTGTTGATCACACTGGCTCCGGCATTGTTGCTGACACCTACGCCTGCAAAAATTCCGTATTCTGCAGCTGTTTTAAGATCAATCCCACCAGAAATAACCACATCTGGGCCTGTACTGAAGTTCCATACATAATTGCTCACCATTGCAACTGCAGCAGGGTTCTTGGCGCCGGTAGTAATAGTAGCTGTATAGGTCATATCAACTAAAAGATTTGCGTCAGGAGTAAAAGTAGCGGTTGATCCTGTGTAAGTTACCTGTCCGGAAACGGGGTTTGCACCTTCCTTTAAAGTAAAGGTGGTTGCGGTGAGTGTTAAAGGATCCATCGGCATGTTAAAAGTTGCTTTAACTGCTGTATTAAGTGCAACATTTGTAGCATTATTTAATGGATCGGTTAATGATACGGCAGGAAGCAAGGTAGCAGCGGTGGTAAATGTCCAAACATAGTCGCTTGCGATTGGTGTGCCTGCAACATTTAAAGCTGCTGTTGTGATGGTGGCAGTATATACTTTATTTACATCAAGAGCAATGGTAGGTGTAAATGATGCTCTTGAACCGGAGTAAGTTACTGTACCCGCAACCGCTGTTGTGCCTTGGAACACGGTAAAGGTAGTAGCAGTAATGGTCAAAGGATCCATCGGAACACTGAAGTTTGCCCTGATAACTTTATTCAGAACCACAGCGGTGGCGAGATTTGCGGGATCAGTAGAAACTACTGTAGGAGGTATACCACTGGTAGTAAATGTCCATACATAGTTAGTTTGCAATGGAGTGCCATCAGCGTTCAACACGCCGGTAGTAATGGTTCCAGTATAAAGTGTATTGGGTGAAAGATTTCCGTTGGGAGTAAAGGTTGCAATTGACCCTGCATAGGTTACTGTACCGCTTACGGGGTTTGTTCCGTTCATTATTGTAAAGGTCGTTGCATTAATGGTTGCAGGATCCATTGGAATACTGAAGGTTGCTGTGATTACTTTGTTCATCGGAACATTTGTAACGTTTATCAAAGGATCGGTAAGCGTTACAATTGGCGCTACAACCGGACCGGTACTGAAAGCCCATCTGTAGTCAACTTGTAAAAAATTGCCGTTCAGATCCTTTACATTTGCTTTAACTGTACAGGTATAGGTAGTTGCCAGTGCGAGTTTGCCCGATGGAGTAAATCTCATGGTACTGTCAGCTACATTGTATGATACTGTACCTGGTATGCTGGCTTTCAATACTCCGTCGATGGTAAAAGATGCCTGTGAGAAACTTGCAGGGTCCATCTTTTCATTGAAGGTCGCGCTGATTACCTGGTTGAGGGGAACCATCGTTGCATTTGATAAAGGATTGGTTGATGCCACTTGAGGGCATACTGTCACGGGTACCACATAGTCATCTTTTTTACAACCGGTAAAGATTGCAGCAAAGGATAAGAAGGCTACGAGTGTAGTCATCCATAATAATGATCGGTTTTTTTTCATGTTTAGTTAATGTTAATTAGTGATAATATTTTCACGAGGCAAAGTTCGTCCCCTTTATCCCTAAAGAAGTTACACAATAAAAAGTAAGAGTTACATCATTCACACATTTTTATATATATCACCTTTTGTACCTCATTTTCAATCAATTAATGTGTGAATTATGTAACTTTTATAAATAGTTGTGTAACAGCAATCCGGCTTTGTTTACTGAACTTTGTAGGAAATTTTGAGTTCTGCTAAAACAAGATCAAAAAGAAAAACATTTATTAAAATGCCATTAAAAACAAACCCGCTTACTGCTTATTTCAGAAGAATCGTAGCTGCTATCAAATCCGGAGGCAGCAAAATCGACAGGGAAAGGCATAAACATAAACTATTAAAAGCACTCCTTATATTTATAGGTGTACTTGTAGTTTTAGCAGGTTTGGTAATTATCTTTATTTCCCCTGTCACAAAATACCTGGTCGAAAAATATGATTTAAAATATACCGGGCGTCAGATTACGATGGATTGGGCCTATGTGAACCCGTTTACCGGATACGTTCATTTCAATAATTTTAAGATTCATGAATTCCGGAGCGACAGCATTTTCCTTTCAGCAAAAGGTGTCAGCGCAAATTTTGAAATGTGGAAGCTCTTCTCCAAAACCTATGAAATAAGTCAGCTGACATTAAATAAACCGCATGGGATTATTATTCAGATAGATAAAAATTTGAATTTTGATGACCTGATTGCAAAGTTCACTCCGAAAATTGATTCTATCAAAGCTACGGCACCGATTCACTTTAGCATCCTCAGTATTAAGATAGTTGACGGACTAATCTATTACCGTGAAAGAGTAACCCCGATTAATTATTTTATTAAAAATGTAAATATCGAAAGTTCAGGTATCCATTGGGATGCGGATACTATAGCAGCAAAATTTTCATTTTTATCAGGTATTGGCGGAGGTGGTATGAATGGTGATTTTACTATCAATACTAAAAGTCTGGATTACCGCCTGGCCGTAGTAGCTCAAAAATTCGATCTGGAAATCCTGGATCAATACCTAAGGGAGCTGACAAACTTCGGATATTTTAAAGGTAACATTGATGCCGACCTGAAAGTTAAAGGTAGTCTCAAAACTGCTGAAAATGTAAATTTCAAAGGACTTTTTTCAATTAATGATTTTCATACCGGCGAAAAACCAGGCGACGATTTTGCCTCCTTTCATAAGCTGGCTTTAGCCATATTCGAGCTTAGTCCGAATAATCATAAATACCTTTTTGATTCAGTTTCGCTCAATAATCCCTATTTTAAATATGAGCGTTACGATTACCTGGATAACCTTACGCGGATGTTTGTTTCGGAAGAAACTAAAGCGGCTGTTGCCCAATCGCCGGGAGCTAAATTTAATCTTGTTCTCGAAATTGGTAATTATATAAAACGATTGTCGCAGAATTTCTTCAGCAGCAATTACAAACTCAACCGACTTGCCATATACAGCGGTGACCTGGAGTATAATGATTATTCGTTAAACGAAAAATTCTCCATTCATTTTAACCCACTCTATGTGCTGGCTGATTCCATAAATAAAAATCAAAAAAGGGTGGAAGTTACCTTTAAATCAGGTATTCAACCGTATGGAAATGCAAATGTTGCACTCAGCATAAACCCTAACGATAGTTCTGATTTTGATCTGAATTATATGCTTAAGAAACTGCCGGCGGCAATGTTCAATCCTTATTTTATAGAATATACTTCTTTCCCCCTCGATCGGGGAACCGTATCATTAAATGGCACCTGGCATGTGCGAAACGGGAATATTAAAAGTGATAATCACCTGGTGATAATTGATCCCAGGTTAACGAAAAGGCAAAAAACCAAAGGAATTACCCATATTCCTATGCGTATTGTAATGGCTTTTGCCCGTGAACGTGGCAATGTAATCGATTACGAAGTCCCGATAAGCGGCGATTTGAACAGCCCCAAATTTCATTTGAGTGATGTAATTGTGGATATACTGGGAAATATTTTCGTTAAACCTGTTACAACGCCCTACAGGATGGAAGTTAAAAGTACAGAAACCGAGATTGAAAAATCACTTAGTCTGAAATGGGGAATGCGTAGTAGCACGCTTACCAGGCAGCAGGAAAGGTTTATTGAACGCATGGCTGACTTCCTGGTTGAAAATCCGGATGCAACCATTGCTGTTTCACCGCAACTATATTCCATAAAGGAGAAAGAATATATTCTTATTTATGAGGCGAAGAAGAAATATCACATGTCAATGAAAAGTAAAAACGATACGGATTTTAGCCGGGAAGATGAAGAAACGGTTGAAGAAATGTCGGTTAAAGATAAAGAATTTGTCCGCTATTTAAACAGGCAAACAGCCGATTCAATGCTCTTCACCGTGCAGGATAAATGCAACAGGCTGGTTGGGGAAATGGTTGACTCTAAATACATACAGCTGAATAAAGAAAGGGAAGCCGCTTTCCTGGCGTACTTCAAGGATAAAAATGTAGAGAAACGCATAAAAATTTCTGCTGACCAGAACGTGATTCCTTACAATGGTTTTTCATTCTATAAAATGCAGTACAAAGGCGAATTCCCTGATGAACTGATGAAAGCTTATATGAAAATGAATGAATTAAATGACAGGGCACCAAGGAACCTTTTTAAGAATGAACGAAAGAAAAATAAAGGAATCATTTAATATGAGTAATAGGAAGGATAGAGAAACGTCTTGTTTCTTGAGGTTACCCACCCTGACCCCTCGTTGAAAAACAGCGAGGAAGTTGGCTTGTAGTAACTTAACAGATTGCAATTCTGTTAGTTATTACCTGCCTCCCCTATCCCGATGGCTATCGGGATTAGGGGAGGTGCCGACAGGCGGAGGGGTAAAATAACTGCCAAAAATCAATATTGTTAATCTTTCCTGATACTTATATAATATAAACCAGTTAATACTGCGAATGAATATACATTCATGGCTATGTTTATTCATTTGAAATGCCTGTATACACAAATGTGTGAATTATGTAAAATATTGTGATAGTTTTGTAACAAATTTGGATTCAGATGTTTTCACCTTTGTATTCTAATTTACAAGGAATAAGTCCTTTAAATACCAGGTAAACTGGTAGCAATCCGATTACAAGCAGTTCAATAATCTCAGACAATTCTGGTTTCATCATAGTAAGTCACTTTTTCAATACCTGGATTCTAAATGGCAATTTTTACGAAAAGAAAATACTTGTTTTCAAAAGGAATTGATCAGTATTTTGAAGGCGTTCAAAGCGCTTACAGCTTTACAGCTTTGTTCTTTAAAGAAGCATTCAAAAGGCCTTTCCATTTTCGTGAAGTAATTAACCAGAGTTTCGAAGTAGGTTTGAAATCATTGCCGCTCATTACCCTTACAGGTTTTATTGTAGGTGTTGTTTTCACAAAACAATCACGTCCTTCGCTGGAGGATTTCGGAGCTACATCCTGGCTTCCTTCTTTAATAGGTATTGCTATAGTAAGAGCGTTGGGCCCATTGGTAACAGCACTTATTTGTGCCGGCAAAGTCGGGTCAAGTATAGGCGCCGAACTTGGTTCCATGAAAGTTACCGAGCAGATAGATGCCATGGAAGTGTCGGCAATCAATCCTTTTAAATACTTAGTTGTAACGCGTGTGCTGGCAACCACTATCACAATACCAATACTATCGTTGTTTTGCAGTTTTGTAGGACTGTATGGTTCTTACCTCAATGTACACTCCGCAGAAGCCAGCAGTTTAATCAGTTTTTATCAAAGCGC
>JBBSBT010000029.1:0-13189 GCA_038250985.1 Bacteroidales bacterium | reverse complement strand
TCGAGGTAAAGAAGTATTTCTTTTTTTGTAAAAACGGCTCCCAGGGCAAAAGGGTTGATATAAAATTTAGCTTCATTTACAGGTTTATAGCCATTCTCAAATTCGGAAGGGGTGTGCGTGAAGCAGGCAATAAAATTCCCGATCAGATCGACACCTTTAACAGGGAGATTTAATTTTTGTGCGACAATGATATAAAGTATTCCAATTGAAACTGCATTTCCCCGCTTCGACTGCAACAGGTTATTTAAAAAGTAATGATCGGGAACATGCATATCGGTTATTTCGCCGCCAAATTCATTTAAGCCGAAAAGAACATGATTCAATACCTTGATTTTCTCTAGACTGGTAAGATTATCATTCAACTCCAACCAAACGCTTCGGGTAAGTTTATTCATGTCAGCCAGTAATTTTTCCTTATCCAGGTTTGGATACTGAAACCTTGTGGCCATGATGTAACCCTGAAGCAGATCATTTCCTCCGTTTGCAACCCATTCCGCCAGTTCGGCATATAATCCATCGAACTGTATGCTGTGCACAATCTCCTCAATCCGCTTACGGGTTAATTGATCGTTAGTGTTAAACCAGGCCTCTTCGAGTGGTTCAACGGCTGTGTGTCCCAGGGTGAGTATCTCATGGCTCACCTGTTGAAATGCCTCCTGGTCCGGATCATCAAGCAAGTGAATCAGAAGGTTTAGATGTTCCATATCGAGGTCTTCGGGCATTGGTATTGGGTTGCTTAAAATTACGGCGCTTCCCTGTCAACCGATAAGGTATCTGAAATTAGTTTTCAACAAACTAAGGTTGAAATCTACGGGGAGAAAATGGGGACCCAAAACCCTATAAAACCGGGCACCTGGCCACTATAGTCCAAAAAATAACCCTGGAAGAAATTTTCCGCCAGGGTTTGAAAATGAAATTCAGTACCAGTTTACATGATATTCCACACAAAACCAAACTTATACAGTACTACGTCGACAATAAGTCCGAGAAGGAACAGCATCCCGAAAACGCGGTTGTAAATAAAGGCATGCGATACCAGGTAAAGCGGCCACCCTTCGCCTGAAGGTCCTTCAGGTTTGGCCAGTGGCCTTGGCTTAAGAAAAATCTTTGAAGCCCATACCAGTTTTGGAATGGCAAACAACACGATTAGCATAGCCGGACCCAGACGTCCTGTAAGCACAAGCGCGATAATAAGAACATATTGAAGAAGCCAGAAAGCTATCGTCGAATACCTGGCAGCCTTCTGGCCAATAACAACCGGAAGAGTACGAACACCTTTTGCTTTATCTTCGGGCAGTTTATCAGTATGTTTTCCGAAAAGAACGGTTGTTGGTCCTAAAGCATAAACAAGACTGAGTAAAACAACCCAATTATCCCACTGTCCGCCGGAAACTACAAAATAGGTTCCGCCAACCATCAAAGGGCCCCATACCAGGATTACCGATGGTTCTCCTAATCCGTAATACTTGAGAGGCCAGGTATAAAACAGCAGAAAGAACAGCCCGGCACCTAATAGCCAGAATGCACCAATGCCGGTAACTGCTACCAGGTAAACCCCTATTGCCAGAGCGATCCCAAGGGTTATAAACAAATAGGTATAGAAACTTTTCAGGCTGAGCAAACCATGTTCAAGCGGTTGCGGGCCATAGAGCGAGCGGTAATAATTATCCTTATCAATTCCCCGTTTATGATCCACCAGGTCGTTGAGCAAATTATTGCTGGCATGAGCCATTACAATTCCCAGCAGGGTAAGAATGAAAAGGTCCCAGGAAAAATTACCGCTGCGGTATGCCAGTAATCCGCCAATTGCTGCAGCTAACGCGGTCATTATAAATACAGCGGCTCTTGTTGCTATAAGCCAACGCGAAATTACATCTAGTGCCTTCCATTCATCTTTTGAAACCTGGGGAATTACCCTCAGGGCTTTTATCCACATTGAAGTATTTACCATTAGTTTTAAGTTTTTGTTTATCTCAAAACAAATGCCGTGGACTAAAGGTTCAGAATAAATAGGTTATTAATGAAAACAATTTTCTCAATTCTTTATTATCAGTTTTTGTGTACTGATTACCAGCCCGTTCTGCTTCAGTTTTAAAATATAATAACCCGGGCTTATACGGGGAAGATTCAGATGAATTGTTTGTTTTCCTGCAAAAGCGGGAACATAATCGGAATAATAGATCGTTTTTCCCGGCATATCCAGAATTTCAATATCAATCTTTTCTTCATCCCTGGTAGTGAGGAGGATATTTAGCTGGTCTTTTACCGGATTCGGGAAAACGGATACATCATAGCCATCACTACCTGATGCAAAATCACCGGTCGAAAGCGAAACATTACCATCCATCCAATTTAAACGGTTTGTCATCCAGGTTTTTAAATAGCCCATTTCTTCCTGGTATGTAGTTCCAACGTAATAATTAGGCCATATCCATTGACCCAGGATCGGCCATCTCACAAAATTCCTGGTTATGGCATCGCCCAGGTATTGAACGTGATTATCTAAATCGGCCATAATGGAATCGGTACTAAATGGTCCGGCCCGTAAAGCTTTCCATCGGGCTGAAAAAGCATGATTATAATCCGGATCTTCCATCAGACGCTTCCACCAGTGCATTGACCAGTTACCACCTGTACCATTACCATACCTTGTATAAAGCCATTTGTCGGTAGCCAGGTTCTTATCATCATAGTTTACGTTCCCGTAACAAAGATCAAAATCCCACAAGGGTCCGGCAAATAATTTGCCACCATCCGAATCTTTTGCTTTATAGAAAAATGTGCTGAATCTATATCCATCTACGTTATTTGTTAATTCGTTAATAATTTGAAAATCAACAAATGAATTGATATCCATATATTTCCTGAAACCATTCACCGGATCTTTAAATGAACTTCCGTTAAGTGTATTCAACAGCAACAATATGTAATTCTGAATGTATGATTTTTGTTCCGTTACAATTTCGTCAAACTTTGGAGTTACATAGGTAAAAGCATTATTTATTGCATTGGGATAGGTAACAGAGGGATATGAATAAAAATACTCCGAAGCACTTAAATCATCTATTTTATCAACTTTTACAATATATCCACCCGTAAGATTATCTCCGGATATTTCATCAGGTTTTAGCTTATTAATATCAACACGGTTGGCACCACGCTTTATCTTCTCAATCAGCATGTAAACGCCGTTATAACTTCCATTAAGGTATACTTCGCACCATTTGTACCTGGGTTGCCAGGCACCCATTTCCCTACCCAACTGGTAGGTTATGGCATTCCTCAACATACTTTTATCCGAATACGGAGCTGACAGCACCCAGTCGGATTCGGCAGGCATACCCAGTAACATGACATTGGTATCAGCACCGGCAGCATTACGAAGTTCAATGCCATAACCTTTTTTAGGAAACATTTGCGAAGATTGACCGCGGATTTCGATGCCAATATATCCTTCATAGCCGGTAGCATCATCCAGAAAATCATTCATTTGCCCGGGACCGTTATCCACCACTTTTAAAGTTGCAGTAATTTTAGGTTCATCCACTATCGTCTGACCCCGGGTGTCGATGATCAGCAGCGGCAAATTTGATTTTTGATCCACCGGGCCTGTAAACCAGGCCGGAACAGAACGGTAGGTTAAGCCCTCATCTTTTATCCCGACGAAGAAAAATGGTATTGAAGACATATCGGAGGACGTAGCACTATTATTGTGAACCTGCAATGCAAGTACATTTTCGCCTTCGATCATATATTTTTTCAGCGTATCCTTTTGGATCAGAAATGTTTCGGGCATTCCGCCACTGTACATCTGAGCCTCGTGATCCACTGTTGCAAACGTTGAAAACGAAGGCCTGACACCCTGCGTACCAATATTGGCGCGGGCAATTTCATGACCATTCAGGTAAGCGACAAAGGCATCATCATAATCAATATCAAGAATAGCCCACGAAATATTGGAAGCATCAACAAGGTTAAAATTAATCCGCATGTAAACTGAAACTACGGGACTTATAATCGTACCATCATCCCCATCAGTATAGCCAATTCCGCCGGGGCCTGATGACCATAAGTCATCATTAAAACCGGTATCAGCCCAAGTGGCGGGTGGCTCAGATGTGCCCGGTAAATAATGCCAGGTATCACTTGCGTCGACCACCATTTCCCAATGGTTGATATTTTGCGATTCAACAGACCTGAAGCTAACGAGAAATAACAGGGAAAGCAAAACAGTTCTGAAAAGGTAACATTTTTTCATAATACAAGAACTAAGTCTGGATAAAGTTTTAATCTATGCGGCTGCCGGGCAAACCATTGTATTGTAAATAATTTATTCAGAATCAATATTTAACAGGCAGTTGCAAGGCAAAGGTAATAAGACTGTGGGATTTAAGGCAGGATAAGACGAAAATTATTTAATACCAGGTATTTACCTTTTTGCTGAACCGACCGGTGGGGAAAATGCATTATTTTGTTTCAGTGTTTTCATCATGCTATATTTTTTAAAAACTTAAGATGTAATTTATTTCAATTTGAACTTTATTACTTTTTATACTATTATCAATAAATATTAAGTAGAAACATATAATTTGTTTTCATACCGATTTCTCTATCTTTGTTAAAACATAAAAAACGAATCAATGAAAAGCATTTTACCCTTAGTATTCATTTTAGCAATCATCCTGTCAGGTTGTGGATCGTCAAAGAAACAGCTGCAGAAAGGCAACTACGATGCAGCCATTGCAAAAGCTGTGAAACAGCTGCGCAAAAAACCCAGCGATGTAAAACAAATCGATATTCTTGAGCGCGCATACAATGTAGCCAATGACAAGGATAACGAAAGAATCCGTTTCCTTAAAATGGAAGGACGCCCGAACAACTGGGACAATATTTACCTTGTGTATAAATCGTTGAGCGACAGGCAATCACTTGTTAATACTGTAACACCACTAAACAAAAACGGAAAGTCCATTGATTTCCCATATGTGGATTATATGGCAGAGATGGTGGCGGCCAAGCGCAGGGCGGCTGATTTCTACTACGCGCATGGCATTGAATTGATGAAGAGTAATATTAAAGAATCATACAGACAGGCTTATTCCGAATTTTTACGGGCAAAGGATTATGTAGGCGATTATGAAGGGATTGATGGCAAAATCCAGGATGCTAAAGAACTGGGGATGAGCAGGGTTCTTGTATCCATTCAAAATAATTCCATCATAAAATTTCCGACTGAGTTTGAACAGGATTTACTGGCTCTCAATTTGCCTGCTCTTAACTCGGAATGGGTGTTATATTATACGCAAAACCTGAATAATGACACGAAATATGATTATTTTGTGGATGTCAACATTAAGAATGTAATGGTGAGCCCTGATCAGATCATTCAAAAAGATACCGTTATTAAAAAGGAAGTTGAGGATGGATATTCCTATATGCTCGACAGACAAGGAAACGTGATGAAAGACACGCTCGGGAACGACATTAAAATGAAAAAGTACAAATCTCTGCAGTGCGCCCTGGTGGAATCGATCCAAAGGAAAGTATGCCAGATTGATGGTGATGTTCAGGTAATTCAGGCTAATCCTGACAAAATTCTTAAGAAAGATCCAATAGGCGCCCGCTCCGATTTCGAATTTGTTTCATCCCGTGCCCTGGGAGATACACAGGCTCTCAGCGCCGCACAACTGGAAAAAACAAGGACAACCCCTGCCCCATTTCCAACAGATATTGAGATGGTTGTTCGCTGTTCAGAACCCCTGAAAGCAGCCATACGAGGCGCTATTCAAAATAATAAAAGGTATATCTATTAGGAGGGATATCTTTGTAAAACTTAAATCGTTAATCCTTGCTCTTATTTTGATTTAAGAACAGGGATTAACGATGTTTTATTTACGAAATACCTGTGCTAAGTTATTTTGCCGTTTAAATGCAACTCAGCTTATAATTGCTGTTTATTCTGTTACCCGGTCCAGAACCAACCTGATCAGTTTTTCAACATCCCCATGGTAATCCTCAGCATAAGTGCGGTTTACACGGTTAGCAACAATGGTACATACGGTAAGCGTATCGTGTCCCAGCATTTTACCAAGTCCGTATAAAGCAGATGTTTCCATCTCGAAATTCGCTATCCGGCTGCCCTTGTACTCAAAACTTTCAATTAACTGGTTCAATTCAGGGAAAGCCAGCTTGAGCCTGAGTTCCCTACCCTGCGGACCATAAAACCCGGGCGCAGTGAGGGTAACTCCATGAACCAGGCCTTTGCCAACCTTATCCATCAGCGATGAAGAACAAGGCACAGCATAAATTCCCGGTAGGTTTTCATTCCAGCTGACATGTTTTACAAAAGCCTCTGCCATGGCATGATCCATAACACTTTTGCCTTGTTGGTAAAAGTAGAGTAATCCATCCATGCCCATACCATGCGAGGAAGCTACAAAATCACCCGGGTGAATATCAGCCTGCAAAGCACCGGCAGTTCCCAGCCTGATTATATTCAGTTTGGTATGTGTTTTCTTTGGCTCACGAGTTTCCAGGTCAATATTTACAACCGCATCAAGCTCATTGATTACTATATCCAGGTTATCCGTACCCATTCCGGTGGATAACACGGTAAGTCTTTTATTCCCGATTGAACCGGTATGCGTATATAACTCCCGGTTTTGTACCGAGAAATCGATTTTATCAAAATGTTTCGAAATTTCCTTTACCCGCCCTGGATCACCAACAACAATAATGGTTTCAGCAAGATTTTCAGGTTTCAAATGAAGGTGATACACACTTCCATCAGGATTCAGAATAAGTTCGGATTCAGCAATTGGTGCCATAATTAGTGTATGAAAAAGTAAAAAAGTAATTTTGTACGCAAAAGTAAACAAATCATTGAAGTGACCAATAAAATACTCATACCGGTAGATTTTCAGGACCAGGCGCAGTTATCATTGTTGCAATCGTATAACCTGGCACGGCGTATACGGGCAGAAATCGTATTGCTTTATGTTCATGAGCAACCCGGAATACTGGCCGGCCTTTTCAGCCATGAACAGCAAAACGAAATATTCTCAAAAATTGACCAGGAACTTGCTGAACTTGCCGGGAAGGCATCTTTAATTTCGGGAATACCAATTACATACCGGCTTGAAAAGGGCCGTATCTACTCCAAAATCATAGAAGTAGCCAGAGAAATCGATGCCGGCTATATCATCATGGGAACTCATGGCCCAAATGAATCGGAAGATCAGGAATTGCGTGTGGGTGCCAATACCTCAAAGGTCATACGCTCGGCCATCTGCCCGGTTATTACACTTCGCTCGAAACATCCTCAAAGCGATTGCCGTAACATACTTTTACCCATAGATCTTACGAAAGAGACACAACAAAAAGTCACAAAGAGCATCGAAATTGCCAAATTATACGGAGCCGGCATCAGCGTTGTAACTGCAATGTGGACAAAAAATGATTTGGATTTAACGGGAAAGCTTAAACAAAAAGGAGATGAAATAACAAAAATTATTTCCGCTGAGGGGATTGCCTGTACGTTTGATTTGGTTGAAAGCAATGAAAAAGAGAACACTCTCGTTCCCGCTGTACTGAATTTTGCAACACAACAAGGTGATATCGATCTTATTTTAATCCTGACACAACAGGAAATCGGTATTGTTGAATATTTTGTCGGCTCACACGCCCAGGAGTTTATCCGGCTTTCGCATATCCCTGTTATGTCAATTATCCCAAAGGAAAACAGGAATATATCGATTTTTTCGTAAATCCCGGATAGTCATGAAAAGGTTCCGGGTGCCGCAGTTCCGACCTGCCTGGCGGTTGACAGGGTTCGGGGATAAACAGGAATTAACGCCGGGAATTGCCAACCTGTACAATTAGAAAATTAAAATAAATCATCAACCAGACCAATTATGCTTGCAGAAATAATAACCATCGGTGATGAACTGCTTATCGGGCAGGTGATCGATACCAACTCGGCCTGGATGGCTGAACAGTTGAACATGGTTGGGATAAAGGTTCACCAGATTACCAGCATTTCAGACAATCAGGAGCACATCATCACTACGCTGTATGAAGCATCGCAACGCGCACAGCTTATCCTGATCACCGGGGGACTCGGTCCTACCAAAGATGATATTACCAAGTATACGCTTTGTAAATATTTCGACACTCACCTGGTTTTCAGCCAAGACGCTTATAAAAATGTGGAGAAACTTTTTGCTGTACGTGGCATAGCGGTTACCGAGCTGAACCGTTTACAGGCCATGGTTCCGGCTAGCTGCAAGGTTATTCCCAATCCGAATGGTACGGCACCCTGCATGTGGTTCGAAAAGGACGGGTGCATATATGTTTCCATGCCAGGCGTTCCTTTTGAGATGAAAGCCATTATGGAGGAAGAAATAATACCTCGTTTGCTGAATGGAGGAAACAAGGTAATCCTGCATCGAACCATACTCACCGAAGGGGTTGGCGAATCGCATCTTGCTGCTATTATCGAGCCCTGGGAAGATTCACTTCCATCATTTATAAAACTTGCATACCTGCCGCAGCCGGGTATTGTGCGTTTGCGCCTGACGGCCTTTGGAGCCGATCGCACTGAACTGCAAAATGCTGTCGAAAAAGCGGAAAAGGAACTTTATGCTTACGCAGGAAAGTATATTTTTGGTTTTGATAACGATACAATGGAATCTGTTACCGGCAAATTACTGCGGGATAAAGGGAATACATTATCAACCGCCGAAAGTTGTACCGGAGGCAATATTGCCCAGCTTATCACCAGCATAGCCGGTAGTTCCGCCTATTTCAAGGGTTCGGTAGTTGCTTACTCAAACGAGATCAAAGAACAATTCCTGGGTGTGCCGCACGAAGTAATTGCAGTAAATGGCGCAGTAAGTGAGCAAACCGTTGTTGCTATGGCCGAAGGAATCCGCACACGGTTTTCGACCGATTATGCCATTGCCGTTTCAGGAATTGCCGGCCCTGCTGGCGGAAGCGATGAAAAACCAGTCGGCACCACCTGGATCGCAGTTGCAACACCAGCAGAGACTATATCGCGGAAATTTCTTTTCGGGGAGCACCGTGGCCGAAATATCAGGAAGGCTTCGCTTGCGGCATTGAATATGCTCAGGATTAAATTAATTGAATAAGGGTTTCCCAAAGAAAAACATCATTTCACTGTGGGATAGATTGAGGGACAGGACATTACTCATTTTTAACCTTTTTTTCTGCTCCTGGTATTTTAGTTTGAAGGATTATAACTTCCTGTATTGCTGGATTTGATTGCTGTTCAGTGATTAATCCGAATCAAGGGTTGAAGTTGTAATTTGTTAGTTGCCAGGCGAACCCTTCAAGGGTTTTAAATCCTTGAAGGGCTTAACTGCCTCAACCACAATTGTTGTATTCAACCCTTGATCCGCATGATTAGCAAATACATATATAAAGATAGATTGTGTTTCAACTAATACGAAGTCCCGGATAATAAATCCGCGTCGGCAGGGAAACCTGAATGTTTTCATGATTTAAAAAAAACTTAATCCAAAACACCCTGAAACAAGAAATACAAACTGCACATATAGCTTTGCCGTGATGTCAGTAAATCCTACTTTTGCAGATTATCTCTGATTAAAAAATCTTTTGAAAATGAAAAAAATCCTGATTTTAAGTCTGCTTTTATTTGTCTCGCTAGCTGGTTTCTCACAAAATAAAGCGGCTCATCATATTCTCAATGTTCAAATCGAACCACAAAAGTCGCATATCACGGTAAGTGACTCCATTTTCACTTCCGGCGAAGAGGAATTAATGATCAGCCTCAACGCATCACTTACAGTTACATCTTTTTCGAAAAATGTAAAAGCCGAACAAATTACCGGAACCATAAAGGCAAAAGATGTTGGCATGGACAGGGACGACAGCGGCAACAGCAGCGCGGAAGTAAAACTCAACAAATGGAAACTGAAGCTGAAAAAAGGTTCGGGATATTTTATAATTAAATATGAAGGAAATATAAATCAGTCCTTTTCGCAAAGCGCAGAGGATTATGCGCGCGGTTTTAGCGAAACAGCTGGTATCGTAAGCGACTCCGGCGTTTACCTTGCAGGTTCAACCCACTGGATTCCCGCTTTTGATGAAAGACCGGTTACTTTTAAACTAAATACGGCTTTGCCAGCAGGCTGGAAATCTGTTTCCCAGGGCGAAAGAACCTCCGAAAGATTATCTGCAGGAAAACATCTTGATACCTGGAAATGCGATACTCCCCAGGAAGAAGTCTTTCTGATTGCTGCACGTTTCACAGAATATGCTTTTAAAATGAACAGCGGCATTGAGGCAATGGCTTTTCTGCGTACTCCTGATGAAGGACTTGCCAATAAATACCTGGAAGTGACCGAGCAATACATGGACATGTACCAGAAAATGATAGGACCTTATCCATACACCAAGTTTGCACTGGTTGAAAATTTCTGGGAAACTGGCTACGGTATGCCTTCCTTCACGCTGCTTGGCGAGAAGATCATCCGCTTCCCGTTTATTTTACACTCTTCGTATCCGCATGAATTGCTGCATAACTGGTGGGGCAACAGCGTGTATGTGGATTTCAGCAAAGGCAACTGGTGCGAAGGAATAACCGCTTACGAAGCCGATCATCTGATAAGCGAACAACGTGGGCAGAGTGAAGAGTACCGCCGTTCGACTTTACAGAAGTTCACCAACGTAGTGGACGAAAGCAATGACTTCCCGGTCGATAAATTCATTTCGCGGCACGATGCTGCCAGTGAAGCAATCGGATATGGAAAATCCATGATGATGTGGCATATGCTCAGGCGAAAAGTGGGAGATGCAGATTTTAAAAAAGGATTTTCACTTTTTTATGCCAGTTACAAGTTCAAAATGGCTTCGTTTGAGGATATCCAAAAAACGTTCGAAGAAGTTACCCATACTGATTTAAAACCATTTTTCACACAATGGCTTACGCGCAAAGGCGCTCCCGAAATTGCAATTAAAGAGGTGAAAACATCCAGAAACAGTGATCAGTTCCAGGTATCGCTTACGCTTGAGCAAAAGCAAAAAGCCGAACCGTTTGATATAGATGTTCCTGTTGCCATTGCTACCGAAAAAGGGCTGCAGACCTTTGTTGTTAACATGAAAGAGAAAAGACAGGAATTTCAGTTTATCCTCGACAATGAACCTTTAAAGCTGGAAGTTGACCCGCAATATGATGTTTTCCGGATAATGGACCCGATGGAAGTGCCGCCGACCTGGTCGAAAATCCTGGCAAGTAAAGAAAACCTCGTTATTTTACCTTCAAAGGCGGATGATAACCAAAAGCAAATCTATGCTGAGTTTGTGAACCAGTGGAAAGCTGTTGACAATGATCATTTTGATGTGGTTTATGACAATGCACTGAATGCTTTGCCAGGCGATAAGACAGCCTGGATAATTGGTTTCGAAAATAAGTTTGCCTCCAATATTAACGCGGCCATTACAAATTACAGTTCCTCCATTTCAGGAGACTCGGTAATTTTTGAAAACAAACCGACGATAAAAAAGGACCACAGTTTTGTTTTAACAGTTTTCAATCCTCAGAACAGTAATATTAATATGGCGTTTATCGCCTTCGACAATAAAAATGCAATTAAAGGATTGATAACAAAACTGCCCCATTACGGTAAATACAGTTACCTGGGTTTTGAAGGTGATGAGCCAGTAAATGTAGCAAAAGGAGAATGGCCTGTTTCTGGTTCCCCTCTCGTTAAAATATTTAACAGCAGTGCTCAAAACACAAGTATGATCAAAAAAAGAGAACCACTGGCTGAGCTTGCCCCGGTTTTCTCGGAACAAAGAATGATGAATCATGTGAAATATCTTGCTTCGGATGAACTGAAAGGCCGCGGGCTCGGAACTTCTGAATTGGATTCGGCTGCCAAATATATCGCAGGAAAATTTAAAGAGTATGGATTAAAACCAATGAGTAACTCCTATTTCCAGGAATTTTCTCACACTTTTCCTGTAAAGGGGGAACTGCAAATGAAAAATGTAATCGGAATTATTCCGGGTACGGATGAAAAGCTGAAAGATTCCCCGGTCATTCTTTCGGCGCACTACGATCACCTCGGTTTTGGCTGGCCTGATGTGCATAAAGGCGACGAAGGCAAGATTCACCACGGCGCTGATGACAATGCCAGCGGGGTTTCCGTTCTGCTGGAACTGGCCAAATCGATGGCAGCAACCATTAAACCCAAACGCACCATATTATTTGTTGCTTTCACAGGCGAGGAGGCCGGTTTAATCGGCTCCCGGTATTTTGTCAGCCAGGTTAAAAATTACTTTACCGGCGATATTATTGCCGATGTAAACCTCGATACCGACGGTAGTTTGTTTGATAAAAACCTGTTGGTACTCAATGGAAATTCGGCCAAAGAATGGAAATTCGTTTTTATGGGAATCGATTATACTACCGGCATAAAAAGTGATGTGGTTCAGCAGGAATTAGACGCCAGCGACCAGGTTGCATTTATTGAAAAAGGAATTCCTGCCGTGCAATTATTTACGGGCGCTACCGAAAATTACCACCGGCCTTCGGACACTTACGAAAAAATTGATGGCAAAGGAATGGTAAAAGTGGCTACCGTTGCCAAGGAAGTGATGGTGTATTTAGCCGACCGCGACACACCTTTTGAATTTACCGGCAAGATATCGTCAGCTGACACCCCTACCCCGGATAAACCAAAAACAAACCGCAAAGCTTCCACCGGCTCCATCCCCGATTTTGCTTATACCAGCGGAGGCGTTAAAATAGCATCGGTAATTGAAGGTTCGGTCGGCGAAAAAGCCGGCCTGCTGGCAGGCGACATTATTACGGCATTGGACGGTAAAGAGGTGAAGGATTTAATGGAATATTCAAATGCGCTGAAGACCTACCAGCCTGGCGATGTTGTTAAGATGAAAGTGCTGAGAGACGGAAAGGAAAAGCTTATTTCCATTACTTTGGGCGAGAGGTAAGGGGTAAAATCGGGAGTCTGTATTTAAGAATTTTGAAGGGTTTTCCAGATCTGTTTATTAGTTCCGGGTGTTCAGGCCGTAATCGATATTATATATGATAATTTTTTGAAGTTTGCTGTCTGAAAAGGTCATATTTGTCTTTTTTATAAAATGGACACTAACAACTTCCATGTAAATGTATTTATTTTTT
>JBBSBT010000028.1:0-13360 GCA_038250985.1 Bacteroidales bacterium | reverse complement strand
TTATCCCTTCACTTTACCATTTTCTTTACATCATCCGAGTATTTCTGTACCAAAGGAATGGCCGCAGGCGCAATTGCCGAAACCGGCTTATACAGAACGGAACCTTTTTTATGTGCAGCTGTAAACAGGCTTTCGCGGGAGTCGATACGTGAAAACAATAAAAACAGGAAACTGGCAATCATTAATCCTTTGGCAATGCCGAACAAAGCCCCGGCCAGCCGGTTCAATATTCCCAGGCCAACGGTTTTCACTACACCTGTCATAAAACGGCCAAGAAGGTATATGAGTACCACCACTATTGCAAAGGTTACAATATAGGCTATGAGTTTGATGTTGCCGCTTTTCAGGCCCATATCATGCTGGAGCCAGTTGGCTGTAAACTCCGAAAAATGCGAAGCCGCCCAAAATCCCAGAATCAATCCTGCCAGTGTGGCAATGCTGATTATCAATCCATTGGAGAATCCTTTGAAAGCAAAGTACAGGAGAAAAAGTGCAAGAATAATATCTAAAGTTGACATGAAGTGTCTTTCAAAGTAAATCTTAGTTAATAACGCAATGATTTCTGTATGATTGTTCTGTTATGAAAAAGCAAATCACAATTGGCATCCGAAATCTGATATATGAAATTGTAAAATTTATATTATTGGTGACATTGCGGTTAAAAACCGCAACACCCTAACCGCCAATTCCTTTTACAGGTCTGAGTCTCTTGGTCAGCTCCGAAGTAAACACAAATGCCTGCAGTTCAGGGTTGTCAGTATGCAGGATATCATTCTTGCTGCCTTCCCACCATAATTTCCCATGGTAGAGGAAATAGATTTTCTCGCCTATTTCGAGAACCGAGTTCATATCGTGTGTAACAACAACAGTAGTCATATCGTACTCAAGGGTAATTTCCTTGATCAGTTCATCAATAAGATGGGCTGTCTGCGGATCGAGTCCTGAATTGGGTTCGTCACAAAACAGGTAACGCGGATTCATGGAAATGGCACGGGCAATGCCAACACGTTTCTTCATCCCGCCGCTAAGTTCCGATGGGAACATTTTATTCACATTCTCAAGATTTACTCTCGACAGGCAGAAGTTGGCACGATCAATTTTTTCCGGAAGCGTCTTTTTTGTGAACATAGTTAGAGGGAACATGATATTCTCCTCCACCGTAAGTGAATCGAACAAGGCACCTCCCTGGAACAGCATACCGATCTCCTGGCGGATTTCTTTCATTTCGTTAAACGACATCTTCGAAAAGGCCCTGCCATCATAAAATACCTGGCCCTGGTCAGCTTTAAGCAGACCAACAAGGCATTTAAGCAGCACGGTTTTACCCATTCCGCTCTGGCCTATGATCAGGTTGGTTTGACCTTTCTCCAACTGAACTGAAAT
Organism: Bacteroidales bacterium; assembly: GCA_038250985.1. Taxonomy (GTDB): domain Bacteria; phylum Bacteroidota; class Bacteroidia; order Bacteroidales; family UBA4417; genus UBA4417. The sequence continues at coordinate 11,977 of JBBSBT010000028.1, read as the reverse complement.
ATTTTCAATCACCATCCGGTCGCCAAAACTCTTGCTTATATTTTTACCCTCTATCATGCCAGCAGAATTTGAGTCAGGATCAGATTCATAAAAATAATAGTTATGCTGCTATAAACAACACCGTTGGTACTGGCTTCACCCACCTCGAGAGCCCCGCCTTTGGTGTAATACCCGCAATAGGCCGAAACCGAAGCAATAATAAATGCAAAAACCACTGTTTTAGTAAGCGCGTAAAAGATGTCGTATATGTGAAAAAAGGACTGTATCCCATAAATATACTCAGCCGAAGGGAAAAGCCCGGTAAATATCCCTGCCATCCATCCGCCCCCTACGGCAAGCAGCATACTCATCATGATCAGGAAAGGATTGATGATCATGGAGGCTATAATTTTGGGCAGTATAAGAAAGGTAGCCGGGTTAATTCCCATGATTTCGAGGGCATCAATCTGCTCAGTCACGCGCATGGTGCCCAGTTCCGAAGCTATTCGTGATCCGACCTTTCCTGCCAGGATCAGGCTGATAATGGTAGGTGCAAATTCGAGTTCAACACTTTGCCGGGTCACAAACCCGATGGTATAGGAAGGAATTAGCGGAGTATCAATATTAAAAGCCATTTGTATAGCAAGTACGGCACCCATAAAAACCGAAATGATGGCAACTATACCTACAGAAGCTAATCCGAGCTTTTCCATCTCGACCATGATCTGCCGGAAGTAAATCGACTGTTTCTGAGGGCGTTGAAATGATTGCCGAAGCATGCTCAGATAGCGCCCAAAGTGGAATAAAAATTTCATCGTGTACAATAATAAGTGCTAAATTAGCGTAAATTTTAAGATCAGCATTCACTCTTGTTTTTTTTATGAACAAGTAAAAGAAATAATTGTTGGAATTACAAGTGAAATATAGTGTAAAATGTCCTCTAAGTCAGGGAAATGAATAAACAAAAATATACAATCTCCAAACCTGGAATACGCCATTTGTTTTTAAGCGCAACGCTACTGTTGGTATTTCTTTTTGCTGCCTGTTCAGCCAGCCACAACAGCCAATCAGCACGACATCGTTCGCCGGCTTCCACCGGGAAAAGGAAATGCGGTTGCAGCATGCTTAGCCCTTCGCCTATCCAAAACCTTAAATTATATAAGCAATCCGTCTATGCCTTACAAGCCTGAAACACTTGAAGGCGTACTTTCCCGCTTTCCGGAGGCTGCACATACGCTGACACGGGTATTATTCACTGAACATCATTTTTTGTTCCGTATAACGGCGCCACGTAAAACCCGGCTTGGGTGTTTTAAAGGTACACGTACCGGAGCCAGGCCAGTGATTCATATCAATTCCGACCTGGGGCAGTATACTTTTCTGCTTGTATTTCTGCACGAACTTGCACACCTGGTTGTGATGAAAAAATATGGCCGCAAAGCAAAACCTCACGGCACAGAATGGAAAAATGCCTATCGAAACCTGGTGCAGCCTTTTTTCGACGAACAGGTTTTTCCCCAGGATCTTGCCATTGAACTTCACAGGTATTTTATTAAAACGCCGGCCACTTTTCACCGGGATACCCGTTTGATCAATATCCTTTCTTCTTTTGAAGGGGGACAAGCAATAGTTACAGTTCACGATGTGCCTTTAAACGGCACTTTCACGCTGATGAGCGGCAGGCAATTTGTAAAACTTGAAAAACTCCGTACACGCTATAAATGCTTTTGCCCGAAAACTCACAAATATTACCTGGTGCCCAGGTCGGCGCAGGTTATGCAGGCATGATGGGTGGGGATAAATGATTAGTTAATGGAAAAGGGTTAAAAGTTAAAGGTTAATGGGAAAAGGTTAAAAGTTAATGGTTTGAATGGTTTAAAGGGTTTGAAGTCCCGATAGCTATCGGGATTGAAGGGTCTGAAAGGTTTGAATGGTTTGAAATGTTTGAAGAGTCTGAAAAGTTTGAAGAGTCTGAAATGTTTTATATAATGGGCAACTGAATGACCATTGTATAACCATTGTATAACCATTGAATGACCATTGTATAACCATTGTATAACCATTGTATAACCATTGAATGACCATTGTATAACCATTGTATAACCATTGAATGACCATTGTATGACAAATAAACGACCACAGACTGTCAACTTCTCAAGCCATTTTTAAATTGTCACTAGCTTTCACTGACTTAAATTATCCACAGAATTTTAATCCTGTTTCCGGTAATTCTGAAATCGGAATTATTACCTTTGCCAAAACCAATTAAACTTCAAATTGTTGTAATTTAAATTGTTATACTTAAATTTAGTCATATGGATAAAAATAATTATTGCGTAATTATGGCTGGAGGAGTGGGCGCTCGTTTCTGGCCTCTCAGCCGCAATTCGCGCCCAAAGCAATTTATCGACATCCTGGGAACAGGCGAAACCCTTATTCAGCAAACTTTCAGAAGACTTACAACCATATGTCCGCCCGAGAATATATTTGTTGTAACCCATCAGCAATACTTTGAGCAGGTGATAGAACAGTTACCGGCTATCGTCCCCGAACATGTGTTATGTGAACCCATGCGCCGCAATACAGCTCCTTGTATTGCTTATGCCACTCATAAAATATACAAGCTCAATCCTAATGCCAGCATAGTGGTAGCTCCTTCGGATCATATTATTCTCAAAGAAGAAGTGTTTACCCAAACGCTGCTTTGTGCCCTTGAGGCTGCCGCCCAAAATGACTGGCTGCTGACCTTAGGAATAATGCCCAGTAGACCGGATACAGGGTACGGGTATATTCAGTTTGATGAAATGCATACGTATCAACCCAATTGCAAGGTTCGAAAAGTAAAAACATTTACTGAAAAGCCCAATCATGAACTGGCTTTATCATTCCTTCAAAGTGGTGATTTTTTATGGAACTCAGGTATTTTTATCTGGTCCATTAAAAGTATAATGAAGGCTTTCGAGACGCACCTGCCCGAGTTGAACAGCCTTTTTAAAGAGGGGGCGGACTCGTATTACACTGAATCAGAACCTGCTTATATCGAAAGTGCATATACAGTGTGTAAAAGTATTTCAATCGACTACGGTGTGATGGAAAAAGCCGATAACGTATTTGTGCTGGCCGCCGATATTGGCTGGAGCGATCTGGGTACCTGGGGCTCCTTATACGACACTTCTGAAAAAAGTGCCGAGGGAAACGCAGTGATGGGCGCAAAACCACTTCTTTACAATACGAACAACTGTATCATTAATCTTCCTTCCGACAGGGTTGCTGTCATCCAGGGTATTGAGGATATGATCGTTGTTGAAGATAACGGTATTCTCCTTATCTGTAAGCGGAACGACGAACAGAATATCCGCGCATATGTTGATGCTGTCAGGAATGAAAAAGGAGAAAAGTACGTTTAATATCGGAATGTAACTAAATCCGTAACCCGAAAGTATTTGTTTTAAAATCGTTAAACTAGCGGCCTCACTGCCTGTCCCTCTTTGCGGGAAACTCCTTTGAAAATAAGCAATTATGAGTAATCTTTGCTCTTAAATCATTAACTTAAAATTTAAATCAAATCTACTACAAATCAATATCCATAAACGAACAAACAATTCATGAAAAAAACCACTCTCATTCTCTTTGTTTTTCTATCAGTGCTTACTTTTCAGAGCCGCGCCGACGAAGGCATGTGGCTCCCTATGTTTATCCAACGCCTCAATTACGTGGATATGCAGAAGGAAGGACTTCATCTCACCGCCGAAGAAATCTATAGTGTTAATCACTCCAGTCTGAAAGACGCCATTATCATATTTGGAGGCGGATGCACCGGCGAAATAGTATCGCCTGATGGATTGATATTTACCAACCACCACTGTGGTTTTAGTTCCATACAATCACACAGTTCAGTGGATCACGATTACCTCAGCAATGGTTTCTGGGCAACCCGCCGCGAAGAGGAATTGCCAACGCCCGGATTAAGAGCAAGTTTTCTTGTCAGCATGCAGGATGTAACGGCTGCGGTGCTTGAAGGCGTTACCAGCACCATGACTGAAACCGAAAGAGCAGACAGAATAAAGGCGAACACAAGGAAGATTGAGTCAAGCAATACCAAGGGCACGCAATACAATGCACGCACTACTGCTTTTTTTAACGGCAACGAATATTACTTGTTTCTTTACGAGGTATACAATGATGTCAGGCTGGTAGGAGCGCCGCCTGTTTCGATCGGCAAATTCGGTGCCGACACTGATAACTGGATGTGGCCAAGACATACCGGCGATTTCTCCGTTTTCCGTGTTTACGCTAACCGTGATAATAAACCTGCCGAATATGCTGCGGATAATGTGCCTTTGAAATCCAAAAAATTTCTACCTGTTTCGATAAAAGAAAAAAAGGTTGGCGACTATGCTATGATCATGGGCTATCCGGGAAGAACGGACAGGTATGCAACTTCGTACACCATCAACTGGGCATTAGAGAAAAATAATCCTATGGTAGTTAAAATACGCACCCGGAAACTGGATATTCTGCGTGCAGATATGGCTGCCGATCCTGAAGTCAGGATAAAATACGCATCCAAATTTGCAGGCTCAGCCAATTACTGGAAATTTTATATCGGTCAGAATAAAGGATTAAAGCAATTGGGCGTTTACGACCGCAAACGTGAAATTGAGGAGCAGTTTGTAAAATGGCTCAGCATGGACAAGGATCGCACGGCGAAATATGGTGAGGCACTGCCGGATATTGCAAGTGCCTACGAGATCATCAACAAATACGAAGCCGCTGTAAGGTATAATGCCGAAGCCATCAGAAGTGGCTGCGAAATCATATCTTTTTCACGCAGATTTAACAGGCTGGCGGATGAACTGGCGAAATCAAAACCTGATCTACAACTTGTTCAATCCTTATCTAAAGAAGTTTCGGAAACATCCGAAAAGTATTTCAAAGACTATAATATGGCTACCGACGTAAAAATGCTGGCTGCCATGCTTCAGCTTTATTATGAAGATGTTCCGAAGGAAATGCAGCCTGCATACCTCGAAAAAATACATAAAAAATACAAGGGGAATTTCGAGGCTTATGCCACGGCTGTTTTCAGCAAAACCATTTTCGCAAGCAAGGCGAAAGCAGATCTTTTCCTTGCCAATCCTGGTTTCAAAGCGTTGCAGAAAGATCCGGCCTGGGCGTTGCAGAAGGCTTTTGCTGCCAATGCCGAAATAATCGACAACCTGGTTAATCCTTCAAACGATCTGCTCGACAAAGGCCGCAGGTTATTTGTCGCCGGGTTACGTGAAATGCAGCCCGACAGGGTGTTTTACCCCGATGCCAACAGTACCATGCGTGTTACCTATGGCAAGGTACTTGGTTACAGCCCTGCCGATGCGGTTGATTTTAATTATGTTACTACTCTTGATGGTGTAATGGCTAAAGAAGATCCAACTAACCCTGAGTTTGTGATACCCGAAAAACTTAAAGAGCTATATAAGGCTAAAGATTACGGTCGCTATGGCGAAAATGGCAAAATGGTTGTTGGTTTTCTGACTAATAACGATATTACCGGTGGAAATTCAGGGAGCCCGGTGCTGAATGGGGATGGTGAACTTATCGGCCTGGCATTCGATGGTAACTGGGAAGCTATGAGCGGTAATTATGCTTTCGAGCCTAAATTGCAACGCACTATTTGCGTCGATATCAGGTACGTGCTTTTTGTCATTGAAAAATACGCAGGAGCTACCAACCTGATCAAAGAGCTGGATATCCGTAATTAACAGGTTTAAATACCTTTTTAAAAACATCATTTTAACAGAAATGAAAACACGACTCTTTAAATCAATAATTCTTTCGGTAGCCCTGGTAGCCGTTCTGGCTTCCTGCAAAAAAGTTCAGGATATCCCGCAGCAGTATTTGCGTGGCGGCAACAGCCTGGTATTGGCCACCGATGGCAACCTGGTTATTGCCGGTTACAATTCGTCAACTACACAAGGATATCAGGCTACCCTGGTAAAGGCTTCTTCGTCGAATGGTGATACCATCTGGTCTCAAAAATACGGAGGCGTGTATTCGGATGCATTTTTCAACGTAAAAAAATCGAATGCAGGAGGATATATTGCCACTGGTTTCAGTAACAGGGCCAATGGCGGTTCGCCATCCATGCTGGTGGTGATAACGGATGCCGCTGGCAAACAGCTGCAACTGAAGACTTACGGAGGCAGCGCTTATACACAAGGCATGAGTGTGCTTCCCGATGCCAATGCCGACAGTGGCTATATTGTAGCCGGCTATATACAAAAATCAAGCAGCTCCGACAAAGATATATACCTTGTCCGCATAGCGAATGACGGTACCGAAAAATGGTCGCGCAGCATTGGTGCAAAAAGCAGTGATGCCTATTCGTCCGTTAATGATGTGGCTTACAGTATAATTGATGCTCCCGGAGGAGGATATTTCCTTACAGGAATGCTGAATGGCGGATATCATGCTGAAGACGGCAAGGTTTTCCTGATGAAGGTTTCAGCCACGGGCGACAGTCTATGGACTAAAACTTACAACACAGGAATTGGCTATTCATTAGCGCTTACCCACGATGGCGGGGTCGCCGACGGGGGAATAGCCATTGGCGGATCATTGGTGGATGGATATAACCAGGATGTGTTTCTTTTAAAAACAGGTACAGATTCCTTAAGTAATTTGTTTCCTTCGTGGTCAAAGGTTCAAACTTTTGGAGGACCGGGTTTTGAATATGGCGCAACCTTAATTGAAACTTCGGGCGGAGGCTTTGCCATAACAGGAACAAGTGAAGAAAACGGAGGTCTTGGCAGTCAGGACGTTTATTTTATCCTGACAGATAAACAGGGTGGAAATGCAGTTGAGAAAATCTATGGCGGTACTGATATTGACCAGGGATACGGGCTTATACAATCCGGTACCGATTTCTATATTACCGGGCTTTCGAACACCGGGGGAAGTTTTATTTTTCTTGATAAGATAAACCAAAACGGAGAGCAGTTGACTGGCTGGCCCAGGTATATACCATAGTATTTCCCAAAGCATTATATCAATTAACCAAGCCTGCAGTAAAATTGCAAAAAAGGCTGTTCCGCCAGGGGCAGCCTTTTTTGCGTTTCAAAATAAATTTAATGGGGAATTCATATTGAGAGGGTTAAAGAAAAGGCAATGGAAAATCTTTGAAATAATGATAATGAGTTTTGAAATCTCCTGCATAAAAATACCCGCTTCCTCAATTTCCCTATATCATTTTGTGTTTGAATCTCATTTTTCCTGGAGCCTTCTCAATAATTATTTATAACATTTAACCTGTTCTGATTCACATATTTCATTAGTGGTTATTGTAAATGGATGAATTGCATCAAATACGTTTTGCCGCTAAATTTCGTTGCTTTATAGTTAAGTGATAAAGCGGACGATTAATCAATTACATGACCCATAGGAATTAGATGCAAAATAAATTATTTTTGTAACATCGTAAGTTGATTTTTCAGGCTTTTCCTGCCAGGCATGCATCAATAAACCATTTTAGATGTTATACAGGAATATTATCCTATATCTTATATTCACTGCCGGTATATGCAGGGCTGCTTTTGCACAGGATGTTCGTGATACAACGGCTGCCGGCTTATATAAGAAAATAGAAGTATACTCATCGAAACGAAAAATCACATCATTGATACATGGGTTATTAGTTAAACCTGTAGCCACATCTGTAACTCCGGTGCACGTGGTGCCGGATAGTCATACAATTGAAGCTTACGATGGTTTTGAAGGGAAAGTGATCAGGCGTATTTCGATTTCTACGCTTGATCCTTTTGGATATTCTATATATGATTCAACAGTTTACCCCAAAAGTCTCCTGGAAAAGAGCGGAAATACACTGCATCTGAAAACGCAACACTTTGCCATCCGTAACCAACTGCTGATCCATACCAACGAGCGATTTGATTCATTACTGGTAAATGAATCGAAGCGTTTAATTCGCAGCCAGAGTTATATTTATGATGTGGCTGTTACGGCAGTACTTGCCGGCGAAAACTCCGATTCGGTTGACGTTTACATCCGTACCCGTGATTTGTGGAGTATCATTCCTGAGGTCGGACTCGATAATACATCCTCAACATTTAAGCTTTCCGATAAAAACCTTGCCGGGTTGGGCCATAACTTCTCAAATACGTATAAACAAAATTTTGTAAATGGTAGTAATGCTTTTTCCACCTATTATTATATTCCGAATATTAAAAATACGTACATCAGCACCCGTTTGGCTTATGCTATCGATGAAAATAAGGATTATACCAAGAACCTGGATATCGAAAGGCGTTTCTTTTCACCCGTGGCCCGCTGGGCAGGCGGAATAAATGTATCCCAGCAAAAGCAGTTGGGATGGATTTATAAGAACGACACCACCCGTTTACTCTTAAAGTCAAAGTACAATATCCAGGATTATTGGGCTGCTGCGGCCTGGCAGATTTTCAAGGGAAAAACAGTGACTGACAGGACTACAAAACTTATTTTTTCGGGCCGTGCATACAATCTCCGTTATCTTGAAACACCCCTTGAGCAACCCGAACTCAGGGAATTTTATACCAGTGAACGCTTTTATATGGCCGGGCTGGGAATTTCGAGCCGTAAATACGTGGAGCAGAGTTATATTTTCAGGTTCGGAACTACCGAAGACGTTCCTGTGGGTATAGCCTATGGAGTGGTGGGTGGTTACCAGCTGAAAAATAATGATCGATGGTATTGGGGAATTTACCATTCGTGGGGTAACTTTTTCAGGTGGGGATATTTCGGAACGGGATTTCAATACGGAACATTCATCAATTCCCCCAATTCAACTGAAGGAGTGCTTACTGCCAGCCTTAACTATTTTTCAGGGTTAATCAGTATCGGCAACTGGAAATTCAGGCAGTTTGTGAAACCGGAGTTTACTCTAGGTATCAACAGGCCCACTTACGAAAGACTGACACTTAATGACGGCTATGGTATTAACGGGTTTAACAGTGGGGAGCTTTCAGGAACAAGACGGTTTATGTTTGTCATACAAACCCAATCATACGCCCCATGGAACCTGCTTGGATTCCGGTTCGGGCCATACCTGAATTTTGCTTTCGGTATGCTGGGCAATCAAAATACGGGGTTCAGTCATAGCAGGATGTATCCTCAGTTTGGAGCCGGCTTGCTGATCCGTAACGACTACCTGGTGATTAAAAACATACAGGTGTCGTTCGCATATTACCCTTCCATACCCGGAAACGGCGAAAATGTTATCAAAGGAAACCCATTCAGGTCTACAGATTTCGGATTCCAGGATTTTATAATCGGGAAACCGGCTATTGTTGAATTCAGATAAAAGCAGCATGCTTTTACGGATAAAGATTCTGGTAGCCGGGTATCAATATTTATATATGATTTGAACCTTAGTACTGCATTATGCTATCATCGGACAGAAACCTGTTTATTCTTTGCTGCATTGCGTTTATTTTCAACTGCAACACTCAAGTCATTGCCCAACCGGACTCTATAGCCATACTTAACCGAAATGCTGCCGGACTTGATTTTCAGCCAGGCAAATCTATTACAGTAAGGTATAAGCCTCAGCTTATTGCCAAATTAACTGCAGGCGTAAAAGAAACTTCCGGGCTTGTATTTTCCGACGGGCAGCTTTGGACGATAAATGATAGCGGCAATCCGCCTGAAATATTTCAGATTGATACAATTACAGGCAGCATAGTCAGAAAAGTAGTGATCGTTAATGCGGTGAACAAAGATTGGGAAAGCATCACACAGGATGATTCAACTATTTACATCGGTGATTTTGGTAATAATTATGGGAACAGAAAAGATCTGCACATCTTAAAAATTTCAAAGACAGATCTTTTCAACCCTGCAAATGATACGGTACCGGCCGGATATATTTATTTCAGTTATCCTGATCAGGCTGATTTCTCTCCGGCATTAAACAGGAATAATTTCGACTGTGAGGCATTTTTCTGTCACAACGATTCACTTCATCTTTTCAGTAAGGACTGGGGTGATCAGCTGACGCGACATTATGTAGTTCCGTCTGATACCGGGCGCTACCAGGCCAGGTATATTGAAAAGTTCGGGGCCGATGGACTTATTACCGATGCTTCCATTAATGAGCAAGGTAATATCGTACTACTGGGATATAAGAATACCGGAGGAAGATTTTGGGATTGTTTCAGCTGGTTACTTTATGATTATAAAGGCTGTAATTTTTTCAGCGGCCGAAAAACCAGGCTGGAATTAGGCTCGGCACTGCAGCTGGGACAATCCGAAGGTATTGTGCTGAAAAATAATAACACCGGCTGGATTTCATCGGAAAGTATTTTTACTGTAGGAATATTTCACCCGGCAAAACTTTTCAGTTTTGATTTTAATAATTTTTTCCCTCAGGGTAATTCAAAATACCCGGAAAAGGACGATTAACAGCGGAATAACTTTGCAACCTGCTATTTTGCAATAGACTTCCGGTTCTAAAACGTCAATACTTTTGCCCCGCTTTTCAGGTAATCCGTCAATGGTTTCCCCATTCCTTTAACATCAAAGCCCAGTTTTTTAAGATCGTCAGCTATACCATAGGCATTTGCACATGCAATGCAGGCTTCAATTACCACACCATCATTTTGCATGGCTTTCAGTTTTTCCTGAATTTTTATGTTTTCAGAAGTTAGTTTCGCGGAAGGCCCCCAGATTATCAATGTCACTTCTTTAAACCATCCCTGCGTTTTTGCCGCATGCGTGTACATCAGAGCCACGCGTTCGGCAACATAAGGGTCATCACTTGTCCATAGTACAACAAGTTTATCAGAAGGGTCCTGCGTGGGCACTGCTTGCGCCTGCAAACCTGAGTGGCTAAGCATCATAAGACTTATTATTATAATTAATGATAGTTTTGTTTTCATATCACGTTGTTTTAACAGATTGTAACTATTCAGCCTCGTCAATGGAATAATAATTGAATACTTGCCACAGATTACTCAGATTACACAGATAAATTTAATGCCTGTCATCTGCATTTTAATTTCTTAACTACTGATAGCAGTTCTAAATCTGCGCAAATCTGTGAAATCTGTGGCAAAATAGAAAGTAAAAAGGGCTGAATAGTTACGACTGATTTAATTAATTGGTTAATTTTAAGAAGATAATCAATTTTGAAATGGATCACAGCGTAATGAAATCTTTAATCCAACCCGAAGCAGGGTTTGTTTTAATAACTTCAGGTTCGGCAAATTGTTCTATTTTCCCTTCGTTCATTATGGCTACCTGCGTACCAAGAGTAAAAGCTTCGTGTAAATCGTGCGTAACCATGATAAAGGTAAGACCCAATTCACTATGCATCTGTTTGATTTCACTTTGCAGGTTTCGGCGCGTAATGTTATCGAGTGCTCCAAACGGTTCGTCCATCAATACAATTTTCGGGTTGGCGGCCAAAGCCCTTGCTACTCCTACGCGCTGCTGCTGTCCTCCACTTAGCTTATCAGGATAATGGTCGAGTTGTTGCTCATCAAATCCCATCATTTTAGCCAGTTCGGCAACCCGCTGATTTTGTGCCTCTTTTTCATTCCCCGAAATACTGAGAACAAATTCCATGTTTTGTCGTACCGAAATATGTGGAAATAGTCCTCCCTGCTGTATTACGTAGCCTATATTCCGCCGGAGCTGTATTTTATCCCAATGTCTGATGTCAGTTCCCATCACTTTTACCTGTCCTGAATCAAAATCAGTCATGCCATTGATCAACCGCAGCAAAGTTGTTTTTCCACAACCACTTGGACCGATTATCGTGATAAAAGCGCCTTCCGGAATAGTTAACGAAACAGAACGGAGAACCGGGTTTCCGGCCTGGTACGATTTTGTTACGCCTGATATTTCGATGATCGGATTAACCATTTTGCATTTTTAATTCAGTAAGTTATTTGACTTTAAAAACGAAGCGGCTACTTCCTCTGGTGTTTTCTTGGCTATCTCC
>JBBSBT010000027.1:0-13469 GCA_038250985.1 Bacteroidales bacterium | reverse complement strand
TATTTTTTCAAAAGTTGAAGGCTGTCAGCAGGAATTTTTGATTCTTCATTGTAGAAGCAGATATAATAATCTGCTTTTTTATAATCTTCTTTAGGTGAGGGAAGTAACCATGGATAAGGTTTTGTGACCCGATAATAATTAATGGATGGAGCCAATGCCCAGAAATTTGAGATTGTTAATGAATCCTCGCTTCCATGTGCCGTTCTGTCTTCGGAAATCAGTTCGAGTATCTCTTTGTTGTGAGCGTCATAATACCATCCATCTGTAGCAACAAAATTCTTCTTATGAAGCATATTGTACGTTGTAAAAGCAGAAACTCCAATGGTTAATAATACAATGCAAACTTGTAAGAAGATGTTTTTTGTAGCAGAAATTAATTCCACAATAAAGAAAATTAACAACAGTGAAAACACCGGAAAATATAATATCGCTGTTCGGCCAACAGGGTAGGGAATATTAAAAAGCACGTCCTCAAAAACGGGTGCTAAAAGCATTAAACTTAATATTAAAAAAATGCGGGAAAAATTATTGAATTTTTTCTTTTTTAAACTATACAGAAACCATAAACTACTTAATACAAATATACTTATCACGAAAATAAAAATAATTTTAAATGTAATCGGAAAATTCTGAGCATGGAAGTAGAATGAAGTAATAAGTGAAGGAATTGTGGTTCTGATTAGTCCATCGTGGTCTCCGAATACAGACAATTCATTTAATTGTTGTAAAGTTCTCAGCCTGATAATTACCGGGATTAAAGCAATAAGATCAATTATAAAAACTGAGGCAAAAATCCGTATCCATAATTTGCTGTTAAGATTTTTGAAATTGGTTTTAAAATAGAGAAATATTCCTGTAACTAACACAGCTATTTGCGCCAAATGAACATTTAAGGCATTCAGATTGGCATACAAAGCTAACTGGCTGAAAAATAGAGTTAGGACAAGATACACCAGGTATTTCCTGGCTGGTAATGCCTTATCGTCTAACTTAAATAACCAATAAAGACTTGCCAGGAGAAGCCCCATTGAAAGTCCGTAGCCCCTGGCAAGCCCGAAAAATTCAAGCATGATAGGATTAAATACAAGTATGGCTAAAAAAAATACAGCTAATTCGGGTTTTTTAATGTTTTTTAGGATGCCCAAACCTGCAATGGAATAAAGTACAAAAGCCAATACATTTGGCAGACGTAATGAAAGCTCAGAATTACCAAACAAACCACCGCAAATTTTCATCAAAGCCGTATTAAGTAAATGATTATTTGGCGACACAGCATATTGCTTATCATTATATATGGCAATGAAAAAGCTTAAACTTTCATCGTGTGTGAACGAGAAATAATTTGCTCTATAAATAATATATAATAAAGCAGGTGTGACAATAAGTAAAAGGGGAATGATATAAAAAAGAATAATTTCTTTTACTGTTGTTTTTGAAATTTTCATCGATTCCATTGAGTATTTATGTTGTTTCATTTCGCAAAATCCGGAAATATTTTTATTAGAATAATTTTCATTCCGGATATATCTATTTTAACCTTCGGGGAAAGTTATTCTAAAATCAACATTTTTAAAAGAGGTGAAATTTATTTTGCTGAAAAACCAATAAGCCTTTAAAAGCCAAAAAGATATGTAGTAAAAGCTTAAAATTCCTAAGTAATTTCTTTGTTTCTTTGAGCCTTAGTGGTTTTTGTAAAGTACCTTGCTAATCCGTACATTGATTGACATTCTTATTAAGAACTGATCATTTTGCATTTTGCTCCGCATGGTTTTTGCGATATACCGCAACTCTTATATCATCATATTTTTTCAAAAGCTGAAGGCTGTCAGCAGGAATTTTTGAAATATCATCATAAAAGCAGATGTAATAATCACCTGTAACATAATTTTCTCTTACTAATGGTTTCATCCAGGGATAGGGTTTTGTTTCCCGGTAGTAATTTAGTGCAGGGGCAAAGGCCCAAAAGTTTGATATTGTAACCGGGTTCTGGTTTCCATGTGCGGTTCTGTCATTCGAAATCATTTCAATTATCTCTTTGTTGTGAGCTTCATAAAACCATTCTCCAGTATTCGTAAAATTACGCTTGTTATAAGTATGGAAGGCTATCAGTGATGCAACTCCGATTGTTAAGAATAGAAGCAAAGCTTTTACGAATACATTTTTTGTGGCCGTGGTAGTTTCCGAAATAAAGAAAATAAATAAAAGTGAGAAAACGGGGAAGTAAAGTATGGCCGTTCGTGAAGCCGGGTAAGGAATATTGAAGATCACTTCCTGTAAAACAGGTGCCAAAAGAAGAAGGAAGAAGATTAAGGATATACGGGAAAAATTATTGAAAATTTTCTTGCCTGAAATATATATAAACCACAATAAGGATAATGCGGATATGCTTAGCACAAAAATCAGAATAATGTTAAAGGTGATCGGGAAATCCTGCTGATGATAGTAGAATGAGGCTATCAGCGAATCAAGTGTGGTTTTAATCAATCCCTGGTGATCACCGAATACTGACAATTCATTACCTACTTGTAAAATTCTCAGCCTGATAATTGCTGGCAGCAAAGCAGCGATATCAATGATGAATACAGCACTGAACACAGGTATCCATAATTTTCGGCTGATAGTCTCGGAATTGGCCTTCAAATAAAGAAATAATCCCGTAGCCAATACTGCCAGCAGCGCTATATGAACATTCAGTGCATTCAGATTGGCATACAAAGCCAACTGGCTGAACAGAAGAGAGAGAAGCAGATAAACGAGATACTTTCTAACAGGTAATGCCTGCTCGTCTAATTTGAATAACCAGTAAAAACTTGCCAGAAGAAGTCCCATTGAAAGACCGTAGCCTCTGGCCAGGCCGAAAAATTCAAACATGTTAGGATTAAATACCAGAATCGCCATAAAAAAAACGGAGAGTTCAGGCCGTTTACTTTTTTTTATGATGCCCAAACCGGCGATACAGAAAAGTAAAAAAGCAAGCACATTTGGCAGGCGCAGGGAAAACTCGGAATTGCCGAACAGGGTACCGGTTATTTTCATTAATGCAGTATTCAGCATATGATTGTTGGGCGACAAGACAAATTCCGTATCCCCACGCGACATGAAAAAACTTAAGCTTTCATCGTGAGTGAATGAAAGGTGGTAAGCCCGGTAGCCCACGTATAATAAGGCAGGAGCAACCACCACTATTATGGGAATGATATACGAAAGAAAAATTTCTTTAAGTTTTGTTTTAGAAACTTTCATGGATTTTATAAAGTATTTACAGTGTTTAAATTTTGTAAAATCTGGAATTTGTCTGTTTCTTGAGGTATGATTATTCTTCCTGAAAAATCTATATTAACATGTAGGTAATGTAATACTTAAAATCAGCATATTGAAAAGGGATGGGATTTCCTGACAGGCGATCGGACTGTATTTGACAAGGGATATGAATGTTTGAAAATAACATACAAAGCTCATTAATTTTATTGAAAATGAGAATTTGCTCCTGATTCACAGGCCACTTCTCCATCAGCAAAAATACTGTTTTTTCGCCGATTTCCAATCCGGCGAAATTAACTGTTCCGAAAACTGTAATTATCCTGAAAAGGATAAAATTTAAAGACAATATCGTTTTATCCTTTATTTTTGTCCTTAATCCCTTCAGCGTGTTTACTCTTTCAATGACCAGTAAAAGATATGCCGGTATGAAAAGTGGAAAGCAAAACGATTTTTTTGTTGCAGTCCTTAATAATTTTGATTTAATTTGATTAAAATTAATTCTGTCTTCTCCTATAATGAAAATCAAACTCAACGGCGTAATAAAAATTGCAGTTACACTGGCAATCCTGTTATTCCTTTTCTGGAAAGTGCGGTTTAATGCACAGGGTTTTACTGAAACTCTGCGATCAGTTCGCCTGGGTTATTACCTTTTTTCGCTTTTTGGAGTGATCCTCGTTCTCGGAATTAAAAGTTTCCGCTGGCGTTTGCTGATCAAAAACGAAGGTTTTGATTATTCCGCCTACAAAGCTTTTGGCGCCTATATGGCTTCGGATGCAGTGGGTATTGTTACTCCCGGACGGATTGGCGAAATAGCCAGGTTATACTATGTGCGGCAGGATACACCTATCAGTTTTTATGCAGCTTTTAAAACTATTGTCTCCGACCGGATTTTTGATTTTACCATGCTGGGATGGTTCGGATTATCGGGGATGTTGTTTTATTTTAAGACTTTCGGTGATTATCCCGGACTTTATTATGGAATTGGCGTACTGGCAATGTTTATCATCGGGTATATTGTCGTGATTAAGTTTCTTTCAGTAATTTTAAGAAATAAGAGAGTAAGCCATTTGCCGGTCATCAGGTTTGTTTACGAAAGTTTCCTGGCAGTTATAAGCAAACATTCACTGGCAATGTGGGCCATTACTTTTGCAGCTTATTTTTTATTCTTCGGATTTTCGTGGCTCATTATGTTCTCGCTCCATCTGAAACTAGCGTACATTGACGTGATTTTTATCATGAGCATTATGAGTCTGAGTACTATAATTCCTTTGTCTGTTGCAGGTTTTGGAACACGCGAAGCTACGCTGGTGCTGCTTTTTGCTTATTATGGATTAGCCAGCGAAACAGCAATTTCGTTTTCACTTCTGCATTTCACAGCCTTTTTTCTCTGGGGTGGGTTGATAGGCCTGGTGTTCTGGCTGCTGATGCCCATTTCGCTGCAACAGGTTAAAGATGACTCTAAAAGCATATTCCTGTTGTTCAAACCTGAAACGGAAGAAAAGCAAGAGTAAAACCAACCTTTTTTGCGGACAATGATCCAAAACTTTTAAATTTGCTTTGAAAGGGGAAACGAAAAGTTTCTTTTTCTTTAAATTATGCGAGTTCGCAAATAGTATATTGTTAAAGTGTATATGAATAAACGGAATACCCTGAAGTCGGTTTCAGTCTTTGAACCTTTGGTTTTCCTGGTTTTCCCTGCTGTATTCCTTTTTTTTGCCTTGCCTTTCAACCGCACTCATTTTGGGAATGACCCGGAGTATGCCTACCTGATGAATGGTATTAATATCGGCATGCTCAAACCCGTCGGACATACGGATAATCCCGGAACAACCGTACAGATATATAGTGCGGTAGTTCTTCGCTGTGCCTACCTGGTGCAGCCTGATAAAAGTGATGACTTTCAGAAATATATGCTTCGTAACGGTGATCGCTACATTGAACTTGAGCGTAAAGGACTCATAATCATAAATAGTCTTGTTATGTTGCTGCTGGGAGTTATTTCGTGGCTTAGGCTGCGGAATGTCTGGTTAAGCCTGTTATTGCAGATCATGCCTTTCACTTCGGCCAATCTCACGGAACATGTTTTTACAAAAGTATCGCCTGAACCTGTTCTGCTGATGGCAACAGCTGCCATGGTGCTGCTGATTTTCAGTTTCTATTATAGTCAGAAAAGAGATGGAAGAAAATATGCTCTATACTTCGCAATGGTTTTTGGTTTCGGACTGGCCACCAAGGCAACATTTCTTCCTTTGATATTAGTGCCTCTTTTGTTACTCGACAACAAGATTCTGCGAAAACGTTTTCTCCTTTTTATCATCCCGTTTTTTATTCTATTTACACTTCCTGCTGTGCCTCAATACCCGCATATGGCAAAGTGGTTCCTTTTACTGACAGCGCATACCGGTTCGTATGGCGAAGGCGGCCTTGGTGTTATAAATCCCCTGCAGTATGTTAAGGACCTTTTCCTGATTTTTGTAAACAATCCTATTCTCACGTTAACATTATTGGTATCTGTCCTGATTATTGGTTCATCCCTTTTCCGTTCATCTTTTAAATCTGATTTTAAGAATGATCTCAAATTCCGGATAATTACAGCTTTATCAGCTGTACAACTTACGGGAGTGTTTATGGTTGCCAAACACTATCATGCCAATCATTACCTGGTGCCGTTGTTATGCCTGATGGCAACATCCTGGGTATTCATTTACTTTTATTTTAGTGAAAAACCGTCCTTAAAATCTCGAAAGTCAGTTGCTTTATTTCCGGTTATATTGCTGATGATTGTTGCCGGTTTCGTTATTATGACCAAAAGCTATCTGCAAAAAGCAAACCAGGGTTATATCCTTTCGAACCAGGATTACGACAAAATGAAGAATCTGCTTGATACAGATTATAAAGGGTACACCCGTGCATATTATTACCCGACTTCAATAAATCCTTATTCTGCTTTACGGTGGGGGAATGTGTATTCAAAGTTTAAGCACACTGAGGCTTTGAAAACGCTTTATCCTGATGGATACTTTTTTGATACCCGCACCAATTATTTCAGTTTATGGGAAACCCCGGTTGCTGATGTTACCATGAGTAAAATTGCCCGGGGCGAACTGCTTATTATTGGCGGGCCTTTTAATGAAAGAGAAAAACTGAAAATTGAAGAAAGTGGACTGAAGCTAACAACAGTTTATATGGGAATTACCCAGATAATTTACAAGGTTGATTTTCCTGTAGATTCCGGAAATCAATTAAAATGATGACTTTCGGGAAGACATCTAACTGTTTTACGGTAATACATCTTTTATAACTTTCAGAAATGCATTGTTTTATTAATTTTGCAGGCTTGTTCTTATTCAGTGTTAACCGGATACAGTTGCCGGATGGGGATCATTAAAACGCAAAAGAAACTATTCATAAGCTAATTTAAATCAGAGAATAGATTCAGAAAGCTTAATAAAACAGAGTTTAATATGATTAATGGAAAGAAAATTGTCGTTGTGCTCCCGGCCTATAACGCCGGTCAAACACTTGAAGTCACCTATAATGAAATTCCGTTTGATATTGTGGATGAAGTAGTACTGGTCGATGATAGGAGCCGGGATAATACAGTTGAAGTGGCGCGCCAAATAGGAATTGAACATGTAATTGAGCACGAACGGAATAAAGGCTATGGAGGCAATCAAAAAACCTGTTACGACACTGCGCTGAAACTGGGTGGAGATATTGTGATTATGTTACATCCTGATTACCAGTACACGCCAAAGCTTATTCAATCTATGGCTTATATGATTGCCAACGATGTTTACCCGGTTGTATTGGGCTCCCGTATCCTGGGAAATGGAGCGCTCAAAGGAGGAATGCCGTTGATCAAATACATTTCGAACCGCGGCCTGACTCTGATTCAGAATATTCTGATCAACCAGAAACTTTCCGAATATCATACAGGATACAGGGCATTCTCGCGCGAAGTATTACAGTCGATTGATTATCATGCCAACAGCGACGATTTTGTTTTCGATAACCAGATGATGTCGCAGATTATTTATGCCGGATTCCCGGTGGGTGAAGTCACTTGTCCGACCAAATATTTTAAAGAGGCATCATCCATTAACCTGACAAGGAGCACAATTTATGCTCTGGGTGTGTTGAAAACTTCCGTGTCGCATTTTATGAACAAACTGGGGATACTACATACCAAACGGTACCGGAAAATATAGCAATTAATTAAAAATATCAATTTTCAGGTTATCGATCAGGAGCGGGTTTTTACCACGTAGCCAGAAATAGACTTTTATACTATCATTTACAGAACGCACCTCGGGAGTGAGATAATCCATCTGCATCTTGTTCCATCTGCCGGGAATCATTCCTAATTCATTGCCGGATATGCTTTTAGCCCGGTAAGTATAGTTTTCGCCTTTATGCTGAAAGGTCATCACCAGCGATGCTGTGTTATCATCAACGGGTTCAATCGGAAATACCATTACTTCGGCACGCAGCCATGCATGATCTTTACCGGTAATTTTACTGAAAGGCATTTCGAATGAAAGTGAGAACGGGTGCTGCTCATCCATCCGCAAAGCGAATTTCCCTTCGAAAACGGTATCCTGACTCAGCATCATTCCCTGGTATGGCGGATGTTCAAAATCAATGACTGCAGCCGTATGCCTGGTATAATCCGATTCGTTTTTCAATATTTCAATACCATCCGTAGGCCTTTCAATCAATAGTAGTTTACGGTCAGTCTCGGTGCACGACGTTTTCCCGAAAGTGGCAAAATAATATGCTTTTGTCATACGGGTATGGTCAATTATCCAGTATTTCCATTGCCATGTTTGGAAAAGATTAAGCAATAGCATGAAAGCAATTACCGAGAAAAGAAAAATCCGCAGAGTTTTATTCCAGGTCTGAATCTGCAGAATCAGGTAACCCAATGGGAATGCAAGCAGCACATACGATGATAACAGGGCCCGCTGGCTGTAGCTTCCTCCGGCATACCACCAGCATGTCCAGCTCGAAACTATATACAGATTTACCAGGAAATAAATCAAAATCGGGTAAAAAATAGGCCTGTTTTTTTTATAAAGACTAAAAAATCCGGCAACAGCTAAAAGCATTACCGGAGTATAAACAAACCATCCTTTCCGGAAACTGAATAGTACTTCTTTCAGGTACGGCTGTCCAAAATCAAATCCTTCGCCCGCATTATTGTAGCTGTAATATAGCCAATGTCCGGTGCTGTATTTCCAGTAAAGTAACTGGGGTAACCCGGCAATAATAAATGTAAGAGCAAGCAAAATCAGATGCCTGTAATTCGATTTAATAAGAGTTAATTTTTGCCTGAAGCTTTCTTTATTACTGATACCCCACAGAAGAGGAATTATGACACAAACCAGTTCGGATGGCCTTACCAGAACAGCAAGTCCCATTGCAGCCCCAAGACCAACGGCATACTGCCACCCGGGTTTCTGATGCCATCGGATGGTGAACCAGACAATGAAAGCGTACAATGTAAACAGGTAATTATGCGAAAGATACCCATCGAAAGCAGTCAGCTGAAAATAATTGGTTGCCAGTACTGTGATTACCAGCACAATGCTTGTAGTAAGATCATCAAAAAACTCAAGCAATATTTTGCGGAACATCCAAATGCCGGCGGCGGTAAAAATCAACCCGGTTATGGCCCATGCAAATTGATACGGAAGCGAAAATCCATCGGCTTTAAAACCGGTAGCCAGGCTGAAAAGATGTGCAATAAAAAATCCCGGGGCATTGAGCACAGCCATTCCAAGGGAGTATTTTATGACCCATCCGCCTTCGGGCAATTGAGTAGCCTGGTAAAAAGTTGCCGTCGTCTGGTACTGATCTATCAGGTGGTTAACCCAGCTGATATCGGTAAGTTTCAGATCGTGGTAGATAAAGGTGGCAGGCAGGTAAAGGTAATATCCGAATACATCCCATGTTAAAATATAAACCGGGGGATAAAAAAATCTGAAAAATACAATACCAGCTATCAGTAACAGGCTTACCCTGGCCGACATAGACAATTTTAGATTTTTAAAATGAATCATAAAATAAAATTAAGCAGGTATTGACTGGATAAGAATAACGAGGAGAAGGGAGAACCGGAAAAGGGAGCAGAGTAGTATTTTAGATTCTGTCGGATTGAACTTTAACCTGGAACTATTAACTTTTAACTCTTTTCTTTTAACTTTTTTCTTATGGTTTATTGCTTCACCCCGACCGTGATCACAGATAGTCCGAATGAATTAAAGATCAGTTTGTCGAGCAATTTAAAAAAGAAAACCAGTCTGTTATATAAACGGATTTGTCCGGCAGGAATGATCCTGTGATGTTGTATTTTACCCGAAACAAACCATCCTGCCATACCGGCAGCATTAAAATACCTGCTTTTCAAAATACTGAAATTACCTGACAGAAATAATTTTTCCAGTTTAGTGCGGGTGTATCGCCTGTAATGCTCCAGTTCTAGATCAAAGCTATTGAAAAGCCATTGGTAAGCCGGCACCAGAATTACCAGGTGTCCTCCCGGTTTCAGTAACTTATAGCAATTTTCTACGGCTAAGCGGTCATCAAAAATATGTTCAACCACGTTCAGCGCGAATACTGTATCATAACCCGAAAAATATTTGTTGAATTTCGCGTCGAAATTCACATCTACCAGGTCCATGGTTTCTATACCAAGTAAAGTGGGACTTCCTGCAAATTTCCCGCGTAATGATTCGCAATATCCTTCACGGATATCCGTCAGTAAAATATCAGCATTATCATTTAAAAAATACTCCGATATATTTCCTACTCCACTACCGATTTCAAGAATATTACCTTTACAATAGGGCTTAATTGAATGGTACATCCAGCTGTTCAGATGATTGGCCAGGGCTATCGTTTTCAGCGTGTCTTCCCCTTCAGTATCTACCGGTTTAAACGTGAACTCTTTCATTTACTGAAAATATTGTATTTGATAATGCAATAAATAGCCCTGAATCCGTCTTTCCAGCTGATTTTTTTGCCTTCGGCATAGGTCCGGCCATAATACGAAATGCCCGCTTCGTAAATCCTGATATTCGGTACACGACTGATCTTGGCGGTTACTTCGGGTTCAAAACCAAAGCGGTTTTCTTTCAGGTCTATATTTTTAATTATTTCGGATTTGAAGAGTTTATAACAGGTTTCCATATCCGAAATATTGATATTGGTAAGCAGGTTTGATAAAAATGTAAGAAACCTGTTGCCTATGGTATGAAAGAAGAATAAAACCCGGTGTGGCTTTCCACCGGCAAAGCGACTTCCATACACTACATCAGCAAACCCGTCGAGGATGGGCTGGAGTAAAATATTGATTTCGCGCGGATCATATTCGAGATCGGCATCCTGCACAATAATAAAATCGCCGGTAGCCGATTGTATCCCTGTGCGAAGGGCGGCGCCTTTACCACGGTTTACAGTGTGTTTCTGATAATTAATTAAGATTTCCGGATTTTCGCGCTGGAACCGGAACAACTCAGCCTCGGTATCATCTTTCGAAAAATCATTTACAACTACTAACTCCTTTTCGATGTCATGTATCAGGACCACAGAACTAACACGTTCAAGAATATTGTAGATGGTAGCCTGCTCGTTATAGGCAGGAATAATTACTGATAATTTCAGCTTTGTAATATTTTCCCGGGTCGGATCAGTTTTACTTTGTGTAATTTGATTCATCTGTATTCAGTAGTTTAAAAAGCAAAAAAGATTGCTGGTAGTATGAATAATTGATAGGGATTTTAATTCGAAACTATATTTACACCTGGATAAAATTTGAAGGAAGCAAAGTTACTATTATTATGTTGCAAAACGCCTAATCAAGTTGCCGGATCCAAATTTGCATACCCGATTTCAAAATATTTGGTCAATTTAACAGAACATCGTAATATTGAGTAATTTTTCACACTTATCTTATTAATTTAACAGCAGGCAAATGCAAAGCGTTGTTCGTATTGTCAGATCTATCTTTAAGGAAATTCTGATAATATTTTTATTGATTTTCGTTATCAATAATTACATAGGTAATGTTAATGTAACCATAAATGCTGACGCTATTGGCTACTATGATTATCTCCCGTCCATCTTTATCCATCACGATCTTGTGAGATACAACGCTGATCAGAATAATGCTCCTGCTAAATATGAACGCATTAATCCTTTAGGTGTTTACCTTTCGTATAAGAATTTTAAAGTTAACAGGTATTTATGCGGAACAGCAATACTCGAATCACCTTTTTTCTTTATCACCTGTTTATCGCAGGGAGCATCAGCAGATAGTCATAGTGGTTACGAAAGACCTTATCAGCGTGCCATTTTCTATGCTGCCATTTTTTATCTTTTCCTTACGATTTTCCTGCTTAAAAAACTGCTTGAATTTTACAACCTTAAAGGTTCAACTATTGTATTTGTGCAGTTATTGCTGGTTTTAGGAACATCAGTTACTGACTATGTGAATTATGAAGCAGGGTTCAGCCATGTTTATTCTCTTGCGGCCATTACGGCATTTATATATTTTGCAAAAAAGTATCTCCTGGGCCGTAAGTATTCCGATTTCCTGTTTACTTCTGCTTTGCTGGGTCTGATAATCCTCATTCGTCCTGTGAATGGGATTATCGTATTTATAATCCCTTTCCTGGCGGGTTCATTCCCAAAATTGCGGGAAGAGTTTGTTTTTCTTTTTAAAAAACCTTTACGGATTGCTGCAGGAATACTCGTGATATTGCTTATTGTTTCAATACAGAGTATGTTATGGTATTTGCAAACAGGCGAATTCCTGCTGTATACATATGGAGATGTAGGGTTCGATTTTCTGAAACCGGAGTTAGTGAATGTGCTTTTTAGTTACAGAAAAGGCCTTTTCGTTTATACTCCTGTTTTAATGCTGGCAATGACTGCTTTAATCTGGTTAGCTGTAAAAAGAAGGTATTATGAATTGCTTACATGGCTCCTAATTTTCTTTGCGGCCACTTATGTCATTTCATCCTGGAAATGCTGGTATTATGGTGGTAGTTTTGGGTTAAGAGCCTTTATTGATTATTACGCAGTATTTTTTCTGGTGTTTGCTATCATGTTCGATAAACTTTCTGTCTGGCTCAAGGCAATTTTTGTGATTCCTGCATTATTTATGATTTACATGAATATTGTTCAAACATACCAGTTCAAAGAATTTATTCTCAACTATTCCGAAATGAACAAAGAAAAATACTGGACTGTATTTTTAAAAACAGATGATAAATTCAAAGGCCTGCTCTGGAAGAAGAATTATTTCTACCAGTATTACCTGGTTACTGACGAGATATCAATAGGCGATTTCTCAATTCCTGCTGAGACTGATTCTGTTATATTGAAAGTGAGCACAATAGGTTTTAAAGATATTGAGAAAATTAAATTTTTTCAGGTGCAATTAAAATACGACTTTCCGGTTAAAAACGATTCGCGGATATATTTTTCAATTAGGGATGTAAAAAAGGATAGTCTTGTTTGCTATGCTGATCCATACCTGCTTCATTTCCAGGAAAGCGGCTTCAATAAATATCAGACAGGGTTGTACAACTTCGAACCCCCGCTGACACTGACCAATGGCGAATACGAAATTAAAATTGTTGCAAGCTCCCGCTCGGGTAAATTAGACCTGCATGATGTCAGGCTCAAAGCATATAAGCCGATTTAAAACCAGGCAAAGGAAGATTCCGATAGTATTCGGGATCAAGACTATCCGTGTAAGTGAGGTGGATTTACCTGACAGCCTTTTCTGCGAAAGCACACACAAATTTTCCTTTTAGGGAATGTAGCTGATTTTAATGATCCTGTGGGAATGCACTTTCTCCTTTTTTTGCTTTCTCGGTATCAAGAGGAACAATAAGGTGTTCGTAATTTTCGGGCCAGGTTTGCCTGTTCCAGATAGCCCAATACGCTTCTTTTGACATGGAATCCCAGTGAAGAAGTGAAGTATGGTATTGCTGGGTCTGAAATAAATTCAGCTTGATAAAGAACACAAGCACAATTGCCGTTATTGCTTTATATATCCACTTCTTTTTAAGGATGTAGGAATAAAATGCCCCTAACGGGAAACTCATTACCACATAATACTCAACCAATGCACGGGCGCTATAGCCTCCGCCATACCACCAGCACCACCAGCTGAAAACAACATAAATAGCGGT